>JAZOPP010000064.1:0-11379 GCA_045655625.1 Acutalibacteraceae bacterium | reverse complement strand
GCTCCCGATAAAACCGAGAGCGTTACTCAGTCGGCAGGAGAGTGGACCCGCCCCGAAATTTCGGGAAAGCCTTATGTGGATATAAGCGGGCACGCCAATTTCACAGAAAAGGAAAAGCAAGCAGAATCCTTTGAGCGCTATTCGCCGCTTGATTCTCTGGGTCGCTGCGGCGTGGTGTTTGCCTGCGTCGGCCGCGATATTATGCCCACCGAGGAGCGCGGTCCTATAGGTATGGTGAAACCCGCAGGCTGGCACACCGTAAAATACGATTGCGTTGACGGTAAATATCTTTATAACCGTTGCCATCTTATTGGATATCAGCTAACGGGCGAGAACGCAAACGAGCAAAACCTCATCACCGGCACCCGATATCTAAACGTTGAGGGTATGCTTCCGTTTGAGAATATGGTGGCCGAATACGTTAAGGAAACGGGCAACCACGTGCTCTATCGCGTAACCCCCGATTACGTTGGCGATGAGCTGCTTTGCCGCGGCTTGCAGATGGAGGCCTATTCTATTGAGGATGAGGGCAAGGGTGTTAATTTCAACGTATACGTGTTTAATGCTCAGCCCGGCATCGAAATAGATTATAAAAACGGCGATAGCCGAGAAACCAAGGCTTCATCCGAGCCGAGCGGCGATATTACCGTAACCTTTGCACTGAATACCAATACTAAAAAATATCACCTCGTAAACTGCGAAAGCGTCGAGGATATGAACCCCAATAATAAAAAAATCTACACCGGTCCGTTTTCCGGACTTGCGGATTATTCCCCGTGTGGAAATTGCAACCCCCAAGAGGCGTTAAAATAATGGAACAAAATAGCTTTAAAAAAGGAATAATCGATGGCTTGCCGATCTGCGTGGGATACTTTGCGGTGTCCTTCGCTTTCGGCATTTTTGCCGTTGCTCAGGGTCTTTCGTGGCTCGAGGCAGTGCTCATCTCCGCAACCAATCTAACCTCTGCAGGTCAGCTTGCAGGCGTTCCGATTATAGCGGGCGGCGGCACCTTTGCCGAGCTTTGCATTTCCCAGCTCGTTATCAACTCGCGCTATTCGCTCATGTCGGTATCGTTATCGCAAAAGCTCTCCCGCAAGGTAAAACTCTGGCAGCGCTTTCTTATCGCCTTCGGCAACACCGATGAAATATTCGCTGTAGCCACCGCCAATAAAAATAGTGTTGGCAGCTGCTATATGTATGGCCTTATTCTTACTCCACTGCTCGGCTGGACGGGTGGCACCCTGCTCGGTGCCGTAGCGGGCGACGTGCTTCCGGCTATTGTTGTAACCTCGCTGGGTGTTGCCATTTATGGAATGTTTATCGCTATAGTCGTTCCGCAAATAAAGGGCGAAAAAAGCGCGGCGTTTTGTGCCGCAGTGGCAATACTGCTCAGCTGTCTGTTCCGTTACGTGCCGCTGCTTGCTAAAGTGCCGAGCGGCTTCACAATAATTATCTGTGCTATTGTGGCAGCGTTTCTTGCCGCACTCCTTTTCCCACTTCCCGAAAAGGAGGATGAAGCAGCATGATAAGCGAAAAATTCTTAGCCTATCTCCTCGTAATAGCGGGCACAACCTATCTTGTCCGTATGATACCGCTTGTGCTTTGCAAAAAGAAAATCGAAAACCGCTTTTTGCTATCGTTCTTGCATTACGTACCCATCGCGGTGCTCTCGGCTATGACCATTCCTGCCATATTCTATGCAACCGATAGCTTCATCACCGCCGCCGCAGGCTTTATTGGCGCGGTAATCCTTGCCTATTTCGGCCAAAGCCTTGTCACTGTAGCCGCGGTTTCTTGCGCCTGCGTTCTGGCAGCGGAGCTGATTTCAAAGTTTTTAAGCTAAAAACACTCATATTTATGCAAAATTGTGAATAATATCCAACTAAAAATGCATAAATATTGAATAATTATGTATTTATATGCTTGACAAAGGGCGTATAAAGTCATATAATAGTGCTTGTGTTAAAAATGCATTGCATAAATATTCAGGAGGCAACCCATGAAAAAAGAAGACATCAAAAAAGTAGTTCTTGCCTATTCGGGCGGACTTGATACATCCATTATGATTTCCTGGCTCAAGGAAAACTATAACAACTGCGAGGTAGTTGCAGTTTCGGGTAACGTAGGTCAGGCTGATGAGCTTGAGGGCCTTGAAGAGAAGGCACTCAAAACCGGCGCATCCAAGCTCTACGTTCTCGATCTCACCGAGGAATACGTTGATGATTATATCATCCCCACTATGAAGGCAGGCGCAGTTTATGAGGATTATCTCCTCGGCACTAGCCACGCACGTCCCTGCATCGCCAAGGGCCTCGTTGAGATAGCAATTAAGGAAAACGCCGATGCTATCGTTCACGGCTGCACCGGCAAGGGTAACGACCAGGTTCGTTTCGAGCTTGCTATTAAGCATTTTGCTCCCAATATGCCTATCATCGCTCCGTGGCGTGAGTGGGAACTCAAATCTCGTGATGAGGAAATTGAGTATGCCGAGGCACACAATATTCCGCTCAAAATAAACCGCGAGACCAACTATTCCAAGGATAAGAACCTCTGGCACCTTTCCCACGAGGGTCTCGATCTTGAGGATACCGGCAACGAGCCTATGTATGAAAAAGAGGGATTCCTTGAGATGGGCGTTTCTCCCATCGCAGCACCCGATAAGCCTACCTATATCACCTTAGATTTTGAACAGGGCGTTCCCGTAGCACTCAACGATGAGAAAATGACTGCTAAGGAAATCATCCTAAAACTCAACGAAATCGGCGGCGCAAACGGCATCGGTATTATCGATATCGTAGAGAACCGTCTTGTTGGTATGAAGTGCCGCGGTGTTTATGAAACCCCCGGCGGAACCATCCTCTATAAGGCTCACAGCGTACTTGAGAGCATCTGCCTTGATAAGATGACCCTGCACGAGAAGCAGAAGTTATCCATCACCTTTGCAGAGCTTGTATATAACGGTCAGTGGTTCACTCCGCTGCGTGAGGCTTTATCCGCCTTCGTTGATAAAACTCAGGAGAAGGTAACCGGCAAGGTCCGCTTAAAGCTCTATAAGGGCAATATGATAAATGCAGGCGTTTGGAGTCCCTATTCGCTCTATAGCGAGGAAATCGCAACCTTCGGCGAAAGCGATTATGATCAGCGTGATTCCGCAGGCTTTATCAATCTCTATGGTCTGCCCATTAAGGTTCAGGCTATGGTTGATGGCAAAAAGTAAAGATTTTCTGTCCTGCACAGCCCCTGTGCAGGACATTTCTGCTATTTAAAAGGAGAAAGATTTATGGCAAAAATGTGGGCAGGCAGGACAAGCGGCGTAACTGATAGCCTTGCCGATGATTTTAATTCGTCGATTCATTTCGACCATAGAATGTACCGTCAGGACATTATGGGCAGCATGGCACATGCTGCAATGCTCAGCCGCCAGGGAATAATAACCGAGGCGGAATCCAAGCAGCTAATCGATGGACTTTCGGATATTCTGGCAGACCTTGAGAGCGGTGCCCTTCAATTTGATATGACCTGCGAGGATATTCATATGTTTGTCGAGCAGGTACTAACCACGCGTTTGGGCAACGTTGGCAAAAAGCTGCACACCGCCCGCAGCCGTAATGATCAGGTAGCGCTTGATCTACGTATGTATCTGCGTGATGAAACCGATGCGATTCTCGCATTCCTGCGCGAGCTTGCAGCCACCATCTGCAACCGCGCCGAGGAGCATAAGGCAACCATAATGCCGGGCTATACCCATCTGCAGCGCGCTCAGCCCATCACCTTTGGTCATCATCTTATGGCATATGCCATGATGCTTTTGCGCGATATCGACCGTTTTTGTGACGTTAAAAAGCGCATAAACGTATCGCCTATAGGAAGCTGCGCTCTGGCAGGCACCACCTACGATACCGACCGCGTATTCGAAGCCGAAAAGTTAGGCTTCGCTTCGGTTGCACAAAACAGCATCGACGGCGTGTCCGACCGTGATTTCTGCATTGATTTTCTCTCGGCAGTCAGCACGCTTATGATGCATTTGTCCCGCCTCTCTGAGGAGATAATCCTCTGGTCGAGCTGGGAGTTTAAGTTTGTTGAGCTCTCCGATGCTTATACGACCGGAAGCTCCATAATGCCGCAAAAGAAAAACTCCGATATGGCGGAGCTCATCCGCGGCAAAACGGGCCGCGTCTATGGTGATTTGCTCGCTCTGCTCACCACCTTAAAGGGCTTGCCGCTTGCATATAATAAGGATATGCAGGAGGATAAGGAGAGTGTGTTCGATGCAGTCGATACCGTTAAAATGGCTCTGCCCGTTATGAACGGAATGCTCTCTACCATGGCAGTCTGTGCCGATAATATGAAAGCCGCCGCACAAAAGGGTTTCATAAACGCCACCGATATGGCGGATTACCTCGTTAAAAAGGGAATGCCGTTTAGAACCGCCTATAAAATTTCGGGCGGTCTTGTAGCCGAGTGCATCAAGCGCGGCTGCGTGCTCGAAACTCTGCCTATGGAGGTTTATAAAGCGGCAAGCGATTTATTCGATACCGATATTTATGAAACCATTGACCTTACCACCTGTGTCAACAAGCGTATATCCTTGGGCGGCACCTGCGTGGCATCAGTCGAAAAACAAATAGAATTCGTAAGAAACAGCCTATAAAAAAGACCAACTCCCTAAATAGGGAGTTGGTCTTTTAATTTTATTCTTCTGCGGTTTCTTCTTCGGCAGGCTCTTCTTCAGTTATCATTTCGTGCTTAGGTGTTACGCTTGCAATATTGAAGAAGTCCTCCATATCCTCGTCACTTATCGGGTCGCTGTAGCGAGCCTTCTTAAGCTTGCGCGATTTAACCGCGAGAGCAATTATAAGTATCAGTATTATAACAACTGCGCCCAAAAGTGAGCAGCTCATAATCTTTTCAGTCATGCTGAAGCTTTTGAATAATTCAATGGGGTTAAAGCTCTTGCCGCCCTCGCTTGTGCCTCCCGAGGGAGTAAGGGTGAATTCAGGCGCGCGCTGAATGGTGGTTTTTAAAGTGTCAAAACGGAAGAAGCCTTCCTCACCGTCAGCGTAGCAGTAAATAACGTAGAAATCCTTGAGCGCCTCATTCTGCGAGCAAAAAGCCTTAACGGTTCCGTTGCCGAGCGTGGTCGCAGTTTCATAATAACCGTTCGGCACTGTGTAGTTCTCGGGCAGCTCAGCAAAGATATAAAGCTCGTTGTTAACCGTCATATAGTTGAGCAGCGCAAACTCATCACGATGCTCCTTATAAACGTAGTAATCGGTGCTGCCGGGCTGGTCCTTGGTTATGGAGTAGAGGGTGTAATCGCCCTGCTCACTCTTGAAAACGTCAATTTCCTTGCCGTTGTAGGTAGCTTTGCCGAGTGTGAATCCAACAGGAATCTCGGCACCTGTAAGGTCGGCGTTTATGTGGTGCATTTCGCCGTTTATGATAACCAGCAGGGGATTGAGCTGAATCGATTCCTCAACCGTCGCGCGGCGAATCTTGAGCGTATAGGTTTTCTTAGTGCCGTCCTGCGCCGTAACAACTATTTTAAATTCGTTATCGCCAACCTCGAGGCTCTTTTGTCCCGCACCCGAAACGGTGGCTTTGCTGTGTGCCGTCTTGGCGTTAATGTTAACGGCTGCAACCGAATTCTCAACTGTTACCGAGTAGGTGAGCGTATTTCCGCTAAAGAGGGGACTAAGTGCCGCACCGCCAATATCCAACGACGAGAGATTGGCATTATTCGATTTAACCGTAGAGGTAGGCTTCGAGGATGTCTGCGGCTTCGAGGAACTCTGCGGCTTGCTAGAAACAACAGGATCAGCAACTGTTATATTAACCGCCTGGCCGCCAACGGAGTACGAACTGTTATCGATATCACCATAGTAATAGGCGTTGCTCAGTGAAACTGTGCTTTTGCCGTTTGCGATAGCGGTGAATTTAAAAGTAATACTTGCTACAGAGTTATTTCCGCTGCCATTATATGAGAAGGTGATTTTTCCGCTGCTTTTTTCATTCGCAGTAGCACTACAGTCAACAAATTTTAATACATTTTTGTTATAAGAAAGGTCTCCATCAGCAGACCAAATTTTCGGGTCGCTGCTGTGTGCTTTTATGGACACGGTTACCGTTACATTTTCGCCTTTTTTTAAACTGGTATCACAGGCGATTGTTGCTGTGCCGGTAGCCGCAGCAAAAGCGGTGATAGTAAATGTACAGGCTAAAAGACAAAAAGCTAAAGCTACAACAAAAGCTCTAAAAATTTTATTCATACTTAGCACCTCTTCTTAAGATAATGTTATTCTGCCTACAATGTGTTTTTGTATATTTGCAACATCAATACCGTTTATTTTACCATCGCCATTCGTATCGGCGGCTGTGAAATTTGCACCTGTTAGAGTTATTCTGCCTACAATATGCTTCTGCACGTTTGCTACGTCAATGCCGTTTATTTTATTATCAAAATTAGTATCGCCCTTCATTATTTTCTTTCCATCGGTCGATACCGTGAGCGTGCAGTCAGCGGCGGCTGTAATAGTCAGCGTGTAGAAATTATCGTAGCCCGATTGTGAGCGAACGGGAAGCTTTACTACGTTTTCACCCTTCTTGAGCGCATAGGTGGCATTTCCGGAATAGGTCGCCGTAGTCGGCATCTTAACGTAAACTGTTGTGTTGCCCGAAACGTTCAGCTTGTAGCTCTGGGTATACATAGAAAATGCAGGGGAGAGCCCACTCGCTGAAATTTCTGTGAAATAGTAATTATTTAGCGTCGAGTTTTCGGGCGGATATGCAGGCTTCTCGGCGTACATATTTTTGTAAACCGGAATACGGAATGTCAGCGAGAGATTTTTCTTATCCATATAAACCTCTCGAATCAGCCTTGCCGAGGATCGGTGGTCGTAAATACTCTGTGCATACTGATGGGTGTAGGGACTGGCATCCTGAACGTCAAAATCCTTGTAGTAATAGGTGTCCTGTCCAATAGCGATATAGCCCTTAGCATAAAGCTTAGCGCCGCCTATTATAGATGCCGAGCGCGAGTTCCAGCCTTGCTCTTTGGCATAAATAAGACCGTTTTTAATAACGTCGTCGCCTGAGGCCTTATAGTTAAAGAAATTATAATATCCGGGGTAATTCTCAGTAGTGCCCGAAATCAAATCGCTTTTTCCCTCACGTCCCTGCTCAAGTATCAGAGTTGAGGCGAGCACATAGGGGTTAACGTTAGCCTGCTTGGCGGCTTCGAGTATTATCTTAACGTAGGAGCCTTCATATGCAGCATCGGCATCCTCGTCCTCGGCGGTGTTATCATCGGGTTGCTTAACGGTAAAGCCCTTGCCGAGATAAGTGCCGCTCACGAATTCAGCAAGCTCCGCTTCGGTTGCAGTGCCCTCGCGGTAGGACTGTTGCATGAACATATAAATTGCATCGGTATTAAGGAAATTGCGCGGGTCCATATAATATGCGATAACCTCTTTGGAGGCATCGGTCCAGCCACCGCTGTATGTATTCCATTTGCCGGTAGTCCAGTTATAGTTCTCGGGTCCCAGCGCTCTCCAAGAAATTCCGTCAGCATCCATATTAACCAGCTTTCGGTGCCCGAGTGTCTGGTTATAAACCGCCGTGGAAAAATCAATATCAATGTAATCTGCAACAAATTGCCAGTTGGGGTATAGCGTGTGTAATAGTGTCAGCGCATCGCGGTAATCATCAGGGAAGGTGGCAAGTTGCTCGGCAAAGGTCCCCTCGGGAACCACAGGCTCAATAATGTAAATGTAATCACCGTGTATGTATCCAATTATATCTCCGTATTGGACCTTATACCAAACCGTACCATCCGCAAAAGTATACGAAGCCAAAGCAATAACGTTAACCTCGCTTACCTTGCCAAGGCTTTTTCCTTCAGTGGAATAGGTCGAGCGGATGTTAACGTTCGTGCCTTTTACGAGAGCCGGTTTATTATCTATCAGCTTCTCGGTCGGCGTTTCGGCGGCAGAGGATATAAAGGAAAAGGATGAAATTGTCAGAATCAAACACAACAGTGCGCAAAGGCACCTCATTCTTTTCGACATATAATACTCCTAAAACAAATTTACATATATAATTATATAAATTGCGACCGATTATGTCAACTGTAAAAGGGTGGCATTTAAAAACGGCTGGGGATAACATAATTTAAAAACCAATTTAATGTGCAAAACAGCGAGAAAAGTGCAAGTTACACAACAAACTCAACAAAAAAGCGTATTATCTTTGTAATTTTATCAACAATAACTTGACTTTTATACCATATTTTTAGTATTATAAATATGTAGTTTATCCTGCGAGAGTGTTTGCTCGCGCAGAGAATTTTTAAGAGGTGTTTTTATGAAAAAGCTACTCAGCGTAATGCTCGCAGTTGCAATTGTTGTAAGCGCTCTTTCGGTGCTTATGATATTGCCTGCAACAGCAGTTTCCACAGGCCCTCAGAATCTCATCACCAACGGTGATGCTTCTATGGGCACCTGGGGCGACAACAAATACAGCACCCCTGCCATGGGCGAGGAAAATTGGGGTATGATCGCCCAGAACAATGCCTATGCCTGGCGTTCGTCCGGTTACGTAGCCGATGAAACCAAAGCAGATTACGGCAAACCCTATGGCAATGCCGCACTCTATTGGCATAACACAGGTGTATTCAAATCCTCCCATCCCGCAACTTCTGTAACGGCTCCCTCCATTCAGGTAAACAAATGGAACCAGAGCATGCAGGATATTGAGATCGAGGCAGGCAAGACCTATAAGGTATCTGTAGACGCTACCTATATCCCCGCTTTAAACACTGACAGTTATACCGCCTGGTTCGATATCGTTATCGCCAACAAAGCGGGTCAGTTTGTTGATCAGGTAAACAACAAATGGGCAGACGTTGCTAACAAAAGCTATGATCTTTGCGATTCGGGCGATGAGGTTTATAACTCTCTCTACGTTAACACCGCAACCGAAGGCTACCCGACCTTCACTCACGGTGATGCAACCTATTGGGATTTTGGCGATTTCAAAACCTATTCCTTCACCTTCAATGCAGATGACGTAATCTCCGATTATGCTCTCACCGCAAACGAAAACGGAAAATATGGCGTAACCCTCGCTGTGCAGAATAACTCGAGCCTTGTTTTAATGTTCGATAACGTTTCTGTTTACGAGGTAGTAACCGTAACTGCCGAGGCAGGCGGCACCGTTAACACCGATTCCGTTATCGCAGGCGAAACCGCAACACTGGTTGCAAAGCCCTATTATGGCAACGGCTTCAAGGGCTGGTATGCAGGCGAGACCCTCATATCCACCGATCTTACATACACCGGTGCCATTACCGAAGACATCACTGCAAAGTTCATCATCTATAACCAGATAGTAGACGGCGACTTTGAATCCGGCACCACTGCAGGTGTTGATGTTATCAATGCAATAACCAACCACTATGGTCATCCCGGTGCTTGCTATAACGCAACGCTGGTTTCTCCCGTTGGTTCAACCGCATCTAAGCATGGCAACAAGGTTCTTGAACTCAATCTTACCAATCCTACAAATGCTGCCAACCGTCAGGTTCTCAACATTCCCGTAACTATTGAAAAGAACAAGACCTATTATTTTGAAACCGCGGTTTATAATATCGATACCAACGTAACCGAACCGCGCTACAACGTAGTATTCACTCCCGCTAAAACTATCGGCTGGAATACAAATAACGTTGCACAGTTTGTTCCTAACTTCACCTTCAACTTCTATAGTGAAAAGAACGGCATTTCCTCGAACACTTGGTCTTGGCAGGGAAGTGCAACTGTTGATAAAGATAATACTGTTAAAAACTCAGGTTTCGAGCTCAATTCCGCTTCCAACGTTGGCGTATATCAGCCCAACGAATGGTCGGTAATGCGCTTTATATTCGAATCGGGCGATAACGCAGATTTGTTCGGCACCGCCGATTCTGTAACCATCAATCTCCAGTTAGGCGCCCAGGGAAACAACAGTGCCGCAGGACGCGATCTGCAATTCGATAATATGTTCTTCGGCGAGGCTTCAAGTGCCATTTCGGTTCCTTCTGCAACCGAGGGCGGCTTTATTGAGGGCGTTTCCGAAAGCGCTGCTACACCTATGTATATCAAGACCACCGCTTCGGGTGCAGCATTCGGAGCAACCGATAAGAACACCTCTTATTATCCCGTAATGGCTTCGAGCGATGAGCTCACCGCTAAGGCCTATTTCGGCAACGAGTTCCTCGGCTGGTACGAGAGCGCAGCAGATGACGCTGCACTCATCTCCACAAGCAAGGTTTATAAGGGCGGCAAGCCCGGCGTTGTTGCAAAGTTTGCTCAGCATAACCTTATAAAGAGCGGCGACTTTGAAGACGGCATGCCTGATGTTTTTATCAAAAATGTAGCCTATGCCTCCGAAATTCTCGAGGAAGCAAACGGAAACAAATATTTCCGCATGCAGACCACCACAACCGGCAACGACTTATATGCATACCAGTTCGGCTTCACTCTCGAAAAGAATAAGAAGTATATAATTTCTTATGATATGCGCTCGGGTATTGATGAAAACGGAAATCTCATTTCCACTTCAGGAAGCAGCTTCCGCAGAATGATCCTTGAGCGTACTGGTGTAAACAGTCATACCTGGGGCAAGGTAACCTTCGCCGATGCCTATACCGTAGTTACAGGTAATAATCACACCGCCTATCACGGCACGTTTGATGCCTTCCCTGATGGTGGAACTGATTTAAATCCCACCGGCGCCTCCAACTCTTTCCCCGGCACCTTCACAAAGAAAAATACCGATTGGACCAGCTATTCTATAGTAGTAGATACTTCTTCCATAAAAATCAAGGACGTTGAAACAACAGGCGACACCGTTGACTTTAACCTCCTCTTTGGACCTAACGGCGCATGCACTATGGCACTTGATATTGATAACCTCGTAGTTTCCGAGGTTAAAGATAAGGTTGACGTAGAGGCAACCAACGGCGGTTATGCAATGGTTGACCGCGCTGCTACAACCGCTGTTCTGCCCGTAACCTATAGCGCATACCCCGTAGCGGGTTATGCGTTCAAGAACTGGACCGATGCAGAGGGTAATGTTGTTTCCGAGGATAGTGTATATACCACCACAGCAGCCGGCACACTTAAAGCAAACTTCGAATCGCAGATTCCCAAGACCAACAACAATGGCGGTTTCGTTGCTGATAACGGCGATGGAAATTATATTGCAAAGCCTTACTATGGTAACGTATTCGTAGGCTGGTATAGTCTTGAGGGCCTCGTATCCACCTCTGACACCATTTCTTACGGTGATTCCGCAGATTGCATTGCAACTTTCACACAGTATAACCAGATTGTTGATGGT
>JAZOPP010000063.1:0-6465 GCA_045655625.1 Acutalibacteraceae bacterium | reverse complement strand
ATAGCATTTTAGCACATATTAAGCCAAGTTTCAAGTGTTATCCTGCGCTTCGAGCGCGGCGGCACAGATTTTTTTGAGGTCGTCCATACTGCTGATTTCGCCGCACATTCTGCGAAGCGATGCGGCGCCCTTTATGCCCTTTAAATACCACGCGGCGTGCTTGCGCGATTCGAGCAGGGCGGTGCGCTCATCCTTATACTGCATCATCATCTCAACCTGACGGAGCATAACAGACAGACGCTTGGCAAGCGGAGGCTCGGGAAGCACAAGTTCATTGCCGAGATATGCGTTTATCTGCGAGAATATCCAAGGTGCACCCATCGCGGCACGACCGACCATAAGGAAATCACAGCCTGTGTATTCGAGCATTTTGGCGGCATCGGCAGGGGTTTCGATATCGCCGTTGCCAATTACGGGAACACATACCGCTTCTTTGACCGCCTTTATTATATCGAGGTCGACCGGCGGCGCATACATCTGCGCGCGGGTGCGACCGTGGACCGCAATGGCGGCGGCGCCTGCATCTTCACAGCGTTTTGCAACCTCAACTGCGTTTATGCTATCACTATCCCAGCCGGAACGGATTTTAACCGTTACGGGCAGCTCGACTGCCTCTACCACGGCTTTTACTATTTTGCCTGCCAAAACGGGGTCTTTCATCAGGGCACTGCCTCCCCCGTTGCCTGCAACCTTGGGTGCGGGACAGCCCATATTTATATCCAAAAATTCGGGGTTACCCTTTACTGCCTCAATTGCGGCTTTTGCCATAATCCCGGGGTCGGAGCCAAAGAGCTGAACCGCTATCGGGCGCTCGCCCTCATGAACCTGCATAAGGGTTTTGGATTTGCGATCCCCCATGCTGATACCCTTTGAGCTTATAAGCTCGCTGACGGTATATGCGGCGCCGTATTCGCGGCAGAGCTCACGCATTGCGCGGTCGGCAACGCCAGCCATCGGAGCCAGCGCGGCAAAGCCTTCTATTTTTAAATTTCCTATTTTCATTGTATCACCGAGGATAGTATAACATATATTTTTATGTTTTTCAAAAAATAATGACAAAAGGGTTTATATTTGGTATAATAACCATAAGGTTTGGTGATTTAAATGAAAATGCTGGCTATTGACGGAAACAGTGTGATAAACCGTGCTTTTTACGGTATAAAACTGCTATCTACCAAGGATGGCAGATTCACTAATGCCATTTTTGGATTTACTAATATTCTCCTGCACCTGATTGATGACCAGAAGCCCGATTCTATCGTGGTTGCCTGGGATATAAAGAAGCCCACCTTCAGGCACGAAATGTATGATGCTTATAAGGCGGGTCGCCACGCTATGCCCGATGCGCTTCGTGAGCAGATACCCATTATGAAGGATATTATCCGTCTTATGGGTTATGCATCGGTTGAATGCGAGGGCTTTGAGGCTGATGATATTCTCGGCACCCTTTCTCGCCTTTGCCGCGAAAACGGTGATGAATGCGTTATAGCCACGGGTGACCGCGATTCGCTGCAACTGGTATCGGACAGCACTAAGGTTTTGCTCTCTGCCACCAAGGCTGGCAAGCCTGAAATTATATGCTATGACAGCGCCGCAATAATGGAAAAATACGGCGTTACTCCCGCGGGAATGATAGAGCTTAAGGCGCTCATGGGCGATAGCTCGGATAATATTCCCGGTGTTGCGGGAATCGGCGAGAAGACCGCGAGCGCGCTTATCGGCGCATATGGCAGCATTGATTATATTTATGAGCATCTTGACGAGCTTGATATAAAGGCAGGCGTGCGCGAGAAGCTGCGCGCAGGCAAGGATAGCGCATATCTAAGCCGCACGCTCGGCACCATAAATCTATCGGCTCCCATCGAGCAGGAGCTCGCTTACTACGCTCCAAAAGCGCGTGATGATGCAGGGCTGCTCGCTCTGCTTACCGACCTTGAGCTTTATAAAATTATGGAGCGGCTTTCGCTCTCGCCGCTGAGTGTTCAGTCGACTTGCGAGCAGGGTGAATGCGCCGAGGTGGTGGATTTCTCGGAATTCACCGTTGGCAAACACCTTGATATTGTCTGCGAGGGGGATACTTTATATCTCGCAAGTGACAATAAATGCACCGCAGCAGATTTAGGCGCGGTGGCGGCGCTGCTCGGCAATGAGCAAATTAAAAAGCGAATTTTCGATTATAAGAATTTCTATAAAAAATGCCGCAATGCAGGTATAGCTTTATGCGGCGTCAGCTTCGATGCACTGCTCGCAGGTTATCTTTTGAGCCCCTCGGCATCAAGCTATGACGTTGAGCGTTTGGCGCAAGAATATTCCGCGCCCTACCCCGTGATAGATGATGAGCGTTTTGCGCTCTGCGCACTGCACAGCTCGGTTTGCGACACACTGGAAAAGCTACTCAAAGAAAACGGGCAGGACAGCCTGCTGCACGATATTGAGTTGCCGCTGGCACGCGTTTTGGCCGATATGGAACTTGTCGGCGTGCTGGTTGACCGCGAGGGCATCAGCCATTATGGCGAGGAGCTCGGCGAGCGAATTGCACAGATAGAGCAGGATATTTATTCGCTCGTGGGATATGAATTTAACTTAAATTCCCCCAAGCAGTTGGGCGTGGCACTTTTTGAGGATTTGGGACTTCCTGTGAAAAAGAAGACCAAGAGCGGCTATTCGACCAACGCTGAGGTGCTCGAATCGCTGAGATACGCGCATCCTGCGGTATCGCTGTTGCTTGAATACCGCCAGCTTGCTAAACTGAAATCGACCTATTGTGATGGTCTTTTGAAGGTTATTGAGGATGATGGCAGAATACGCACCACCTTTAACCAGACCGAAACCAGAACGGGCAGAATAAGCTCGCTTGAGCCTAATTTGCAGAACATTCCCGTTCGCACTGAGGAAGGCAGGCGTTTGCGCCGCTTCTTCCGTGCGGCTGACGGTTACGTGCTCTGCGATGCCGACTATTCGCAGATAGAACTGCGCGTGCTGGCACATATGGCGCATGATACTAATATGATAAACGCTTTCGGCAGCGGAACCGATATCCACACGCTGACCGCAAGTGAGGTCTTCTCGATGCCGCTCGATATGGTAACCCCCGTTATGCGCTCGCGCGCCAAGGCGGTTAATTTTGGTATTGTTTACGGTATCGGCGCGTTTTCGCTTGCTAAGGATATTGGCGTTTCGCGCGCGGAGGCCGATAGCTATATCAAGAATTATCTGCGAACCTATCCGCAAATAGATGAATACATGCACACAACAATAGAAAACGCCAAGCGCGACGGCTTCGTTACCACCGAGTTCGGCAGAAGAAGATATATTCCCGAGCTCTCTGCCTCCAACGGAATGCTACGTGCTTTTGGCGAGCGCGTTGCGCGAAATATGCCCATTCAGGGCACTGCGGCGGATATTATTAAAATTGCTATGATACGCGTTGCTGACCGCCTTTCTGCCGAGGGACTTGACGCACGACTGATTCTTCAGGTGCACGATGAGCTGATAGTTGAGGCTCGCGCCGATATTGGAACAGAGGTTTGCGAGATAATCAAGCAGGAGATGGAGGGCGCAGCGAAGATGGCTGTGGCTCTATCGGTTGATGCGGCGCAGGGCGCTACCTGGTATGAGGCGAAGCAATGAGTAAGGTTTTATTTGTTTGCACCGGCAACACCTGCCGAAGCCCCATGGCGGCAGCGCTATATAAACGGATTTTTCCTACGCGCGAGGTATCGAGTGCGGGGCTTTTCGCCGATGGCAGCCCATACTGCGATAAAAGTGTAGCTGTGCTTTCGGAACTCGGCACCACGCTTTCAGGTACTTCTCGCACGTTCGCGCCCGCTGACCTTGAATACGACCGCTATTTCGTTATGAGTGATTCGCACAAGGCGGCGCTTTTATCGGTTGGTGTGCCGAGTGAAAAAATAACCGTTTTGGATATTGGCGACCCGTTTGGCGGTGATATGAATTGCTACCGCGAATGCCGCGATAAGCTTATGATAAAGCTGGGGCAAGAGGTTACCATACGAGAAATGGCAGCAGACGATATCCCTGCTGTGGCGGAGATTGAAAGGCTTTGTTTTTCCTCACCTTGGTCTGAGAATGCGCTGGCGGAATCGCTCCAAAACGGTTTGCATTTTTGGGTTGCAGAGGCAGACGATGCCGTTATAGGCTACTGCGGCTGTGAGACGGTGCTCGATGAGGCATACGTTACCAACGTGGCGGTGCTACCCCATTACCGTGGGTTTGGAATCGGCACGCGACTAACCGACAGTATGATGAATTTCTGCCGCGAGAATGGCGCTTCCTTTATCACACTTGAGGTCAGAGAGAGTAACAGCAGAGCCATTTCGGTTTATAAGGCGCTCGGTTTTTCGGAATCGGGCAAGCGTAAGAATTTTTACAGCGACCCCAAAGAGGATGCTGTTTTAATGACAAAGGAGTTCAAAGAGTGATTATTTTAGGAATCGAATCCTCCTGCGATGAGACTGCGGCAGCCGTTCTATCAGACGGCAAGGTTTTATCGAGCGTTATCGCATCGCAGATAGAGGAGCACAAGATATATGGCGGCGTTGTGCCTGAGATTGCCTCGCGCAGACACACCGAGGCTATATCGCAGGTGGTGGAAAACGCTATTTCTGAAGCCGGAATTACCTATGCGGATATTGATGCGGTAGCAGTTACCTTTGCGCCCGGACTTATCGGCGCGCTGTTGGTTGGCGTTAATTTCGCCAAGGGACTTGCTATGTCGCTTGGGGTGCCGCTGGTGCCCGTGCATCATTTGCGCTCGCATATCGCCGCGAACTACATAGAATTCCCCGAGCTTAAGCCCCCGTTTTTATGCCTTTTGGTTTCGGGCGGCAACACCCACATTATTGAGGTGCGCGATTATACTGATTTTAACGTGCTTGGTCGCACACGTGATGATGCGGCAGGCGAATGCTTTGATAAAACCGCACGCGCGATGGGACTTCCCTACCCCGGCGGTGTTAACCTTGATAAGATAGCAACGGTGGCAGACACGCAAAAATACCGCCTGCCCACTCCCCATTCGCCCGATGGAAAATATGATTTTTCGTTCTCGGGGCTCAAAACCGCTGTGATAAATCTAATTCACAACGCTTCGCAAAAGGGCGAGGAAATTGACGTGCCCGTGCTGGCAGCAACGGTCAGACAAAAGGTTTGCGATATTTTGATTGATAAAACCTTTGCTGCCGCCAAGGAAGCAAGACTTGAAACCATTGCGGTTGCGGGTGGCGTTTCGGCTAACAGCGAGCTTCGCGCACGGCTGGAGGCTGAATGTGCGGCACGCGGATATAAATTCTTTTGCCCGCCCCTTAAATATTGCGGCGATAACGCTGCAATGGTTGCCATGCAGGCTTTTTATGAAATAGAAAGCGGCAACACGGCAGGAGCCGACCTTAACGCTTCGGCAACGCTGCCCATTGATTATATAAAATAAATAAGGAAAACCGCCTGTGGCTTGCGCCACGGGCGGTTTTATTATTTCAAATAGATTACTTTATGCAAAAGGAATTACTTCTTCAGTTTCTTAAGATACTTGTTAGCCTTATTGCAAGCAGCCTTCATAGTTGCACCGTATTCATCAAGAACGGTCTTGATGTTAGCAGCGGTGGTGGTGCTGAGCTTCTGAGTGAGACCACCGTAAGCGCTGGTGTCATAGTAAGTAAGACAGCCGATAGCGAGGTTCTCAGTGTGAGGCCTCTTAGCATCGGTGATGATGTTCCAAACATCATACATCTGAGCATCCTCGAAGGTGTTCTTCATGCTGCCGAAGGAAGTGTAATCGAAGGACTTAGGATCGATGAAGAAGCGGATGAAGAAAACGCCTGCTTCAACGTTGTTAGCGCCCTTAGCAACGCCCCAAAGCTTAGCATTGGAGGGAGTTGCCTTACCTGCAACGGGAACGCAATCAAGAACGGAAGGATCGATGGTGGTGAACCAGTTAGCCTCGTTATACATACCATAGGAGATAGCATCGAAGAGACCAACCTTACCATTCTGGAGACCAGTGGAGTTCCAACCGGTTACGAGACCATCAGAGTACCACTGAGCCATATCCTGCTGATACTTAAGAACAGTAGCGTTAGAAAGGTTGCTGGAGTACTGCTTGCCGTCGTACTTAACAAAGTCTGCGCCTGCAGCAAGCATGTAGGGGTTAGAGATGGTATTGGTCTGGATAGAGATTCCAAAATAATCAGAACCCTTCTCATGCACCTTACGAGCGATTCCCTCTACAGCATCAACATTCCATTTGCCTGCCTTGTAAAGGTCATAGGGCATTGTGGTAACGCCCATACCCTTTAACTTTTCAGGATAGTAGTAGGTTACGTAGCAGGTGTCATCGCAGTACCAAGAACCGGCGGTGGAAACACCATAGTAGTTACCGTTGATCTTATACTGATCCATAACGCCCTTGTTCCAGAACTTATCATCAAGACGGAATATCTCCTCATC
>JAZOPP010000062.1:0-5019 GCA_045655625.1 Acutalibacteraceae bacterium | reverse complement strand
GTGGATAACCGCCACCATAAACGCCGAGATAGGCGCATCGGTGAAGGCAAGACCCACAAACTTATCAATTAAAAGGAAGGGGATAAGGCAGGCAAGAGTTCCTATAATATTAAAGGAAAGATGGATAACCGAAACGCGCTTTGCATTGCGGCTAACGCCAAAGCTCGATATAACCGCGGTAACGCAGGTGCCTATGTTCTGACCCATGATAATCGGGATAGCCATACCATAGGTTATGTTGCCGGTGAGTGCCAGGGTCTGCAAAATACCAACCGAAGCCGCCGAGGACTGAATAATGCCCGTAAATGCGGCACCGATAAGCACGCAGATAAGCGGATTTTTAAACGCGGTGAGCAGTGAAATAAACTGCGGCGTTTCAGAAAGCGGAGCCATTGCGTCGCCCATCAGGGTCATGCCGCTCATAAGTATGGCAAAGCCTATCATTATGTTGCCCACGCTTTTTTTGCGGTCACTCTTTGCAATGCTTGAGAGCAAAATGCCCACGAGAGCGAATATCATCGAGAAATTAACCGGCTTTAAAAGATTTAAAAAGAAGTTATCGCTACCAATGCCCGCAAGGCTCAAAATCCAGGCGGTGAAGGTGGTGCCGATATTGGAACCCATAATAACGCCGATGGTTTGTCCCAGTTCCATAAGGCCCGAGTTAACAAGACCAACCAGCATAACCGTCAGTGCCGAGGAGGACTGAATTGCAATGGTTATGCCCGCGCCGAGAACGAGACCTAAAAGTCGGTTGCGGGTCATCTTGCGAAGGGTGTGCTCAAGCTTACCGCCTGCAACCTTCTCAAGACCCGAGGACATAACGTTCATACCATAGAGGAAGAACGCAAGTCCGCCAAGCAGCGTAAATACCGAAAAAACACTCATAAAAATCTCCATCTTTCGATAATTTTTTCTTTAATTTTTTGGCGCTCATTTCGCCGTATATAATTTTAACACAAGAAATGTCAAATGTAAAGAAATGCGAAAAATTTTGTCGTTTGTTGCATAAGCTGTTAAACTGTGGTATTATTTTTGTGGATAAAGCAAAAGAGGTGAGGGCATGGACAAAAAAGCAATAAAAAGCTGCAGTCTGTTTGCTGATTTAAGCGAGCAGGAACTGCAATCCGCGCTCTCGCTTTTCTGCGCCGTGAGCGCGCAGTATCGCAAGGGCGAAATTCTCCGCAGCGAAGGGGAGAGGATGAACTCCTTCGGGCTGGTAACCCGCGGTACCGTGCAGGTTTTTATGAACGATATAAACGGCGACAGCATAATAATGGCAACCGTAACGCGCGGCGGCACCTTTGGCGAATCACTCTCGTTTTTGGGCGTAAGGGAAATTCCCGTTTACATTCAGGCAACCGAGGATAGCGAGGTGCTTTGGCTCTCGTGCGAGGGCTTCGGCGAGGAAATGTGCGCCTCGCCGCTCAGCCGAAAGCTTTATCACCGCTTCGTTTCTATGCTGGCGCAGCGCGCGCTGGATATGAACGACCGAATTCAGGTGCTCTCAAAGCTTACGCTGCGCGAAAAACTTGGCACCCTTTTCTCACAGTATGCCCACAAAAGCGGCTCGCGAACCTTTTCACTTCCCCTGAACCGTGAGCAGCTGGCGGCATATCTTGGGGTAAACCGCAGCGCCCTCTCGCGTGAGCTTTGCAAAATGCGGGATGAGGGAATAATAGAATTTTATAAAAATAGTTTTAAAATGCTTTAATTCCGTTGCAATTGCAACGGAATTTTGTTATTATGTGATATATAATAGCATTAAAGAAAAGAGGTTTTTATTATGAAAAAGATTTTAGCATTATTACTCACGTTTGCTCTTCTCGCAACCTTTATGACAGGCTGCGGCAAGGAAGAGGTTCCCTCTGTTAAGATGCGCGTAGCAGGCCTTAAGGGTCCCACCACAATGGGTCTTGTTAAGGTTATGGAGGATGCCGAAAAGGGCGAAGCCAAAAACGAATATGAATTCACCGTTGCAGGCACCGCCGATGAGATAACCCCCCTGCTTTTAAAGGGCGAGCTTGATTTGGCTGCCGTTCCCGCTAACCTGGCATCGGTGCTTTATAATCGCTCCGAGGGCGAGATAGTTACCCTCGCGGTAAACACTCTGGGCGTTGTTTATATCGTTGAAAAGGGCGATACAATCGCAAACATTGAGGATCTGCGCGGCAAGACCATTTATGCAACAGGTCAGGGCTCTACCCCCGAATATGCCCTCCGCTATATCTTAAAGAAGAACGGCATCGACCCCGATAAGGACGTAGATTTGCAGTTCAAGAGCCAGCCCGACGAGGTTGTTGCGCTGCTTAAAAAAGCCGATTCCGGCGTTGCAATGCTGCCCCAGCCCTACGTAACCGTAGCGGGCAACAATGTTGAGGGTCTCTCGATTAAAATCGACCTCACCAAGGAATGGGAAAAGATCGATTCCGAGAGCATGTTCTTAACCGGCGTTATGGTAGTCCGCCGCGAGTTCTTAGAGGAGAACGAGGCTGCCGTTGGCGAGTTCTTAAAGGAATATAAGGCATCCACCGAATGGGTAAACGCAAACGTTGATGAGGCTGCTGCTCTCATCGAAAAGGTTGGCATTGTTAAGGCTCCCATAGCTAAGAAAGCCATTCCTTATTGCAACATTACCTATATTGATGGCGATAAAATGCAGGCTGCGCTTTCGGGCTACTTAAAGGTTCTGTTCGACCTTAATCCTAAGGCAGTAGGCGGAAAGCTGCCGGCAGATGATTTCTATTATGGTAAATAAACGACTTATAGGAAAAGTCGTATCGGTGGCGGTCGCAGTGGCGTTATGGCAGGCGGCCGCCATTTGGGTTGATATGCGGTATCTTTTCGCCGCCCCGAGCGACGTGACAGAAAAGATTGTTGAGCTTTTCTCCCATTCCGATACGGCGAGGATTTTATGGTTCAGCTCATCGCGAATAGTGCTGGGATTTTTATGCGGCTTGCTTTCGGGCGTGCTGCTTGGAATTCTGGCGGGCAGATTTTCGGCAGTCGAGATTTTTCTGTGGCCCTATATGCTCACGGTTAAATCGGTGCCGGTGGCATCCTTTATCGTTATCGCGCTCATCTGGGTGCGAACCGAGGTGCTCTCGCTGTTTATTGCGTTTTTAATCGTGCTGCCCATAATCTATAATAACGTGCTGGGCGGCATTCGCGGAGCCGATAAAAAAATGGCGCAAATGGCAGATACCTTTTCGCTTCCGCTGCCGAGAAGACTGCTCTATATCTGGACCCCTGCGGTCAAGCCGTTTTTGCTGTCGGCGGTGCATTCCGCGGCAGGGCTAGCCTTTAAATCGGGCGTTGCAGCCGAGGTTATCGGACTGCAAAACGGAACGGTTGGCCAGATGATACACTATGCAAGGCTGCATTTCGAATCGGCGGAGCTCTTCGCCTGGACGGTGCTTATCGTAGTGCTGAGCGCGCTGTTCGAGCGATTGTTCTCGACTTGCTTGCGTGCTGCCTTTGCAGGATTGGAGCGTCTGTGATGATAGAGTTTAAAAACGTTAATAAAGCCTTTGGCGAAAAGCATCTGCTCGCGGAGTTTTCTCTAAAGATTGCAGATGGAGAAAGGCTTTGCATTATGGGCCCCTCGGGCTGCGGCAAAACCACGATAGGAAACCTACTGCTTGGAATCGAAAAGCCCGATAGCGGCGAGGTGACGGTTGGCGGTGCTGTTAGCGCGGTGTTCCAGGAGGACCGCCTTTGCGAGGATTTCACGGCGCTTTCAAACCTGCGAATGGTCCTGCCCGACCGCGATAGGGAAAAAGCGCGCGCCGTACTCTCGCGGCTTTTAAAGTCTGAGGATTTAGAAAAGCGCGTGCGCACCTTTTCTGGCGGAATGAAGCGGCGCGTTGCCATCGGCAGGGCGCTCTGCTGTGACCGACCGATACTGTTGCTTGACGAACCCTTTTCGGGTCTCGATGGTGATACCAAGCGCGGCGTAGCGCAGGTGATAAACGAGCTGTCGCGCGGCAAAACGGTGCTGCTGATTAGCCACGACCGCGAGGAAGCGGCTTTGCTCGGCGCCGAAATATTAGAGCTTAAATAAAAACACGACCCGATGGCTCCCACCATCGGGTTTTGTTTTAATCAAGCATTAGGTTTAAATAAACGGGATTTTTAAAGCCTATTCCGTAGGCATAGGGGGTTCCGCTTTGGTCAGCGGGGAGCAAAACTGTTATCTCCTCGCCGCCCAAAAAGGCGAGTGCCGCGGCGGCAACCGCGGGAAGTGCGGCGGCACTTGCGGTGGTCTCCTTAATAAAAGGCTCGCCGCCATCCTTGCCGCAAAGCAAAATGCCCGCCTCATCGCCCACCTCGAATTTATAGGCGGAAAAGCCGAAAAAGGTTTCGTGGTTAAGGGCATGCTCTATGGCAGCTTTATCCCACAAAACGGGGTTTCTATCGGCAAAGCCGCGGTTTCGAAGTGTGAGATATTCCTCAGCCGAAACGGGGGAGAGTGTGGCTGCGTTTTCGCGGGAAGCAAAGGTTTCGGTTTTATAATAGGAGCAGGGCGAGAAGCCTGCCTTTTCGTAAAAGGAAAAAAGCGATTCGTTTTCGGGGCGCAGCAAAACGCGCGCGCCAAGGCTTTTTGCGTGCTCGGCGGCGAACTTTAGCAGCGCGCTGCCTATGCCGCTTTTGCGTTCATCTGGAGACACGCAAACACCATAGATATAAAAGCAGGGCTTTTCCTCGGCGGTGCAGGGCAGCAAAAACGCCATTCCGATAACGCGACCATCCTTTTCGGCTATAACCGTGTTCTCGGGCACAAAGTGGTTCGCAAAAAACATATTCACAAAGCCGAGCGTATCATCAAAGCAGTTAAGAAAAAGTCTTTTAAGCTCCAACTCGTGGCAGGCGAGAGCAGTTTTAAGGTTAACGTTCATTTTTGCACCCCTTTCGTTTGCTGATATTTTATCATATTTAAGTGCTTTTATCAATAGCACTTTAAGTGTTGACAAACGCACCCATCGGTATTATAATTACCACATAAATTGCAGAGTAGAC
>JAZOPP010000061.1:0-3140 GCA_045655625.1 Acutalibacteraceae bacterium | reverse complement strand
CTGAAATTCAATTACATAACCACAAGCCATCACATCGGCTCGGTGTTTTTCATCATTGAATTCGATGACAACTTCTTGATTTCGCTTGGGGAATTGTTGCTGCCATTCAGAATGCCAAGCAGACATATCATACTTCCAAGTATCATCGCATTTCGACTGATGAGCAAAGTGATCGATATTAACTTCACCCTTGCGAAGCACAACCTTTTTGCGACACAAAGGACAAATATACTCGTCCTGCTTGTTTGCATCTGTAGCATGAATTCTCTCGCTGTTATGATTCAATGCGAACTCCATCACTTCACCTCCACCATGTCATTAATTGTATTATACCAAATAAAGAAAACAACCGCAATCCTAAGATTACGGTTGTTTTGGTCGGAGTGACAGGGTTCGAACCTGCGGCATCGACATCCCAAATGTCGCGCGCTACCAACTGCGCCACACCCCGATGTATTAAATTGTATCAAAGAAAGCTTGAAAAATCAAGTTCCACAGTTGTGGTCAAATATAGGGTCAAAACCTAAAATTCGAAGTTTGAAACTCCCGAAAACCCAGTGTTTAAGCGGTTTTTCAAGGTGAGGGGGTTGAACCGTTCTCTTAGTCCCAAACCAGGCGCGCTACCAACTGCGCTACACCCCGTGATTTTTTTCTTATGCTTTTGTTTTGTGCCGTTTGATTATAATATAGCGACGTGGGGTTTGTCAATATTCTTTTGTTGAAATGTTTATATATTTATAGTATAATATTTTAAACTATGGGCATTTGCTCTGGATTGGAGTTTTTATGAATATTCTTTGTATCGGTGATGTTTGCGGACACGCAGGCTGCGAGCATTTGAACGCGGTGTTGCCCGCTCTTAAACGGAACGAAAAAATTGATTTTATAATTGCCAACGGCGAAAATTCTGCCGACGGAAACGGTATTCTCCCGCACTCGATGCGTGCGCTGTTTGATGCAGGCGTTGACGTGATTACGGGCGGTAACCACACCTTCCGCCGCCGCGAGATTTTCGACCTCTTAGAGAGCGAGGAGCGTCTGCTGCGACCCGCTAACATGCCCTCCTCCGCACCCGGACGCGGTGCTATGCTTTTCGACTGCGGTCGCACCTCGGTTGGCGTGATTAACCTTTTGGGCACGACCTATATGGAGAGTCTTGACTGTCCTTTCCGTGCTGCAGAGCGGCTGGTTGATGAACTTAAGGCACAGGGTGCAAAAATAATCATTGTGGATTTCCACGCCGAAGCTACCAGCGAAAAACGCGCTATGGGCTTTTTGCTCGACGGCAGCGTTTCCGCTATTTTTGGCACCCACACCCACGTTCAGACCGCCGATGAGCAGATTCTGCCGCGCGGCAGCGGCTACATAACCGACCTTGGCATGACAGGACCCGTGCAATCGGTTTTGGGTGTGAAGCCTGAAATTATTATTTCCAAATTCAAGGATAAGCTGCCTGCGCGGTTCGAGCAGGCCGATGGCGAATGCGAATTAAACGGCTGCATTTTCACGATTGATGACCGCTCGGGCCTCTGCTTTGAAGCAAAACGAGTTAAGATTTAAATTTTAAAAACATACTATGAAAGGAGTGGGTCTGTGAAGTTTTATCATCTTTTATGTGCGATGCTTGCCCTTTGCATTTTGCTTGGCGGCTGCAGCGGCGTGCAAAGTAATTCGAGCACGCAGGACGTTGGCGATAACACCGCATCCGCCGGCGGCTACAATATGCAGCTCATCTACGACCAGACCGACACCTTTAACCCCTTCACTGCCGAGAGCAAGCAAAACAAAGAGCTATGCCTGCTCCTCTATGACCCGCTGGTAACCATTGATAGCTCTTTCTCCCCTGTTTTTAAGGTGGCACAATCGGTTTCGGTCAGCGGAAAGACCTGCACGATAAAGCTCGGGAGCATCAAGTTCTCGGACGGCTCGGCGCTGACGGCAAACGACGTTTTATACTCCTTAAACCTCGCGCTTTCCTCGCCAAATTATAAGCATCTGCTCGGCAACGTTTATTCTAAAAGCGTGACCGACAGTTCGACGGTTACGATAACACTCCATAAAGCCGACCCTTATTTTGCAAATCTTCTGACCTTCCCCATCATAAAGGCGGGCAGTGATGAGCTTAAAAGCGGCGATAACCTTGCTCTGCCACCCATCGGCTGCGGCAGATACACCTTAAACGAAAC
This sequence comes from Acutalibacteraceae bacterium, assembly GCA_045655625.1. Classification (GTDB taxonomy): domain Bacteria; phylum Bacillota; class Clostridia; order Oscillospirales; family Acutalibacteraceae; genus SIG589. Next base: position 954 of record JAZOPP010000061.1, on the reverse strand, counting down.
ACAAACCGCTCTTATCGCTAACAAGCTTTATTATGGCGGCGATATGAACATAAAAAATATAAATCTTATAAACGCGCCCGATGCCGAAAGTGCCGAGCACTACGTTTCCACCGGAGCGATTTCGGTTTGCTATGACGACTATAGCGACAGCTCGGTGCCGCGAATGAGCGGAGTTAAGAAAAGCGTTCCACTTAACAATCTCGTTTACATTGGTGTTAACATGAAAAACACCTTCCTTAAAGATAAGCACCTGCGCTATGCGATTTCCAGTGCGCTTGACCGCACAGCCGCAGTGAAAGATGCTTATTATGATAACGCCACCGCTGCAACCGGTCCTTTTAATCCGCTTTGGAGCGAGGCTGAGGGCTTCCAGACCCTGCAAATCGAGAGCAATAAAAAAATTGCTATTGAGAATTTAGAAAAAATAGGTTATAATAGTATAGATAATGAGGGATACCGTCTCAACTCTTCTGGTAAGCGGGTATCACTCTCGTTACTGGTTAACTCGGATAACGCGGCGCGAATGACGCTTGCAAGACTTATTGTTAAGCAGCTTGCGACGGTCGGTCTTGAGGTTAAGGTAAAAGCCGTGCCGTATAGCGAATATATCTCGCTGCTGAAAAGCGGAAGCTTTGAGCTTTATATTGCCGAGGTGAATTTGCTTTGCAATATGGATCTTTCTCAGCTTGTGGTTCCGGGCGGAAGCATGGCGTTTGGCATCAGCCTGCCGGCTGCGGAAAAGCCAGAGGATGATAAGGCTGAGCAAAATGCCGGAACGGACGGTATTAACCTGACTTCGGGTGCCGCTGTTCAGGGCTTTTATGAGGGCAAATACACCTTAGGTGACGTTGCCAGCGCTTTTATTTCCGAAATGCCGATAATACCCATCTGCTATCGCAACGGTGTTATCATGTTTACGCACAAGTTAAAGACCGAGCCGCAAAGCTCGGCCTG
>JAZOPP010000060.1:0-2726 GCA_045655625.1 Acutalibacteraceae bacterium | reverse complement strand
TATGATAATTAAGGCAGGGTTTATCATAGCGATTGCCGAATGCGCGGTTACACTGCGGCAATTTAAATATTTTATTGGCCTCATTAACGGTTTGGTTAACAACAAATCCCGAATTATACGGGCCTATATAATTAGAACCATCGTTTTCCTTTTGCTTAACTGAACGAATTCTGGGCCAATTCTCCCCTGTTATTTTGATATAGAAATATCCTTTATCATCCTTGAGCAGAATGTTGTATTTGGGTTTATGCTGTTTAATAAGTGAGGATTCCAGAATAAAAGCTTCAAACTCACTATCGCATAGGATATATTCGAAATCCTCAACATTAGAAACCATTTTCTTAACCTTGAGTGTATGCTGGTTTCCTGCGCCGAAATACTGCGATACGCGATTTTTAAGCACCTTGGCTTTACCGATATAAATAATATCTCCATCGCTGTTTTTCATTATATAAACACCAGGCTCCATCGGCAAAGCGGCAGCCTTAGCTTTTAGCTTTTCAATTCGTTCCAAAATCCTCACCTTCTTTCTATAAAAGTATTATCAACTAATCACGTAATTTGCAAACGTCAATCCATGCGGTAAATCCTGAGAACTTTTCAAGCTCTGCTATTTTAAGTTCAATTGCACTGTTACCGCTGCCTGCTGCCGGGAATACGGTTTCGAATCGTTTTAAGGATTTATCGAGATAAACGATAACACCATCATTCACTGCAAAAGGACAAACGCCGCCTATGGCGTGACCGATAAGCTCAATTACTTGCTCGGGGATAAGCATTTTAGCCTTTGTGCCAAACTGTGATTTATATTTCGGATTATCAATTTTGGTATCGCCAGCGGCAACAATTAAAATAGGCTTATCCTCTACCATAAAAGAAAGCGTTTTAGCAATGCGGCAGGGTTCACAGCCGAGCGCCTGTGCCGCCAGATCAACCGTTGCACTGGAAACGGAGAACTCAATAACGCGATCCTTCATTCCAAAATTATCAAAATATGCTTTTACCTTTTCAATAGACATAAAATCACCCAAACTATGTTTTTCTTATAATACCACAAAACGATATTACTCGCAACAGAAAAGACGGGTATCAACTGATACCCGTCTTACAAAAGATTATTCCTCCATTAAAACTACGGTTCCGCCATTGTTAAGTTTTATAACAAGCAAATTACTTTGACCGACAACTTTATAAATTTCACCGCTTAATTCAGGAGGATTCTTTTCATATGCTCCTGTAAACTCATCGGCATGCCCTATCATTTCACCTAAAACCAAAGAATCAACATAATTGCCACACAACCCTTGTGATTGCGAATATATGGAATTATAATAATAAATCCAGCCTATTTTATCACCCTGAGCCTTAAGTTCTTTAATTCTCGCTCTAAGTTCGGGAGTATATGTGTAACTGTAATCCGAAAAAAATTGGTTATCATCTGTTTTGGGAGACAAACCGTTTCCTAATGTCAAAAAGCACGCTAACGTCGCTATGCAAAGCGATGCAGCCGCTGCGGTGATATAAAAATTTCGTTTGATAGTTCTTTTTTTGTGCGTTTTATAATCATCGATACGATAAACAACACGCTTGGTCATTTCTTCATAATTCCTCATAATTATAGCCCTCCATTTCAAGTTTTTCCTTTAACGCTTTACGAGCACGATACAAGAGCGTTTCAATGGAATGTGTGTTCTTTTTAAGCAAAACGGCTATTTCAACGCATTTGAATCCTTCAAAATAATAAAGCCATAATACATTGCGATAATCAGCAGAGAGCTTTGCAATATTTTGATAAAGAGCCTTTTTTCTTTCATCGCAGAAATATACCGCTTCAACCGTATCATTTCCTTTACATATATCTCCGATTTGTGTGAGAGATACCTCCTCTTTTTCACCTGACTTTCTCAAAAAATCAATAGCTTTATTTCGCGCTATAGTATATAGCCAGGTTTTAAAAGAAGCTTTACGTTTATTCTTGGGTCGATTTATTCCGAGATGCACGAAGGTATCCTCAGCAAGATCTTCGGCAATACTAATGTTGCCAACGATACTATATAGATAAAGAATAAGACCATCGTTATGAGTTTTTATTATCTCAACAAGACCATCTTCATCCCCGTCTTCGCAAAAACGTTCATAATACAGATCATCGTTTTTCATTTCTCCGCTCCTTTCACAAATCTTGAAATGCATTTCACTATTTACACGAAAAAAACACAAAAACCTCACAAAAATTAAAAGCACTGCCTTTCGGCAATGCTTTTAATGAATGGCGGAGTAGGAGAGACTCGAACTCTCGCGCCGGTTGCCCGACCTACACCCTTAGCAGGGGTGCCTCATCACCAACTTGAGTACTACTCCATGGTATCGTTAATTAAACGAATATTATGTTTTATGAGGTGGCGGAGAGGAAGGGATTCGAACCCTTGGCTCTTACGAGTCACTGGTTTTCAAGACCAGCTCCTTAAACCGCTCGGACACCTCTCCACAGCGAATGATATTTTAACATATTATTTATTTGTTGTCAATAAGTAAATTCATAAAAAACTTTGTTTTATGCTTGACATTTTCCCTGGCAGTTGCTATAATAACTTGGTCGACTAAAATGATCCATTAGCTCAGTCGGTAGAGCACTTGACTTTTAATCAAGGTGTCCGGGGTTCGAATCCCCGATAGCTCACCAAAATCCGATAATACCTTTTGGTATTTTCGGATTTTTTGTTTTT
>JAZOPP010000059.1:0-3414 GCA_045655625.1 Acutalibacteraceae bacterium | reverse complement strand
AGATGCTTGGGACCGGTAGCGTCTGCGGTAATGAAGGGCAGGTTAATATCGGTCTGGGTCATGCCCGAGAGGTCGATTTTAGCCTTTTCTGCGGCCTCTTTAATGCGCTGCATAGCCATCTTGTCGTTTGTAAGGTCAATTCCGCTCTCAGCCTTGAAAGCGTCGGTGATGTATTTCATAACGCGAGCGTCGAAGTCATCGCCGCCTAAGCGGTTGTTACCTGCGGTTGCGAGAACCTCCTGAACACCGTCGCCCATTTCGATAATCGAAACGTCGAAGGTGCCGCCGCCGAGGTCATAAACCATAACCTTCTGGTCGTCTTCCTTGTCGATGCTGTAGGCGAGTGCTGCAGCGGTCGGCTCGTTGATGATTCTCTTAACCTCAAGACCTGCAATCTTGCCTGCGTCCTTGGTAGCCTGACGCTGAGCATCGGTAAAGTAAGCAGGAACGGTGATAACAGCCACGCTAACGGGCTGACCGAGATAAGCCTCGGCATCGGTCTTTAATTTCTGAAGAATGATAGCCGAAATCTCCTGCGGAGTGTAGGCCTTGCCGTCGACCTCAACGGTGTTAGCAGTACCCATATCGCGCTTGATGGAGCTTATGGTGCGGTCGGGGTTAGCAATAGCCTGACGCTTTGCAATCTGACCAACCATGCGCTCGCCGGTCTTGGAAAATGCAACAACAGACGGTGTAGTTCTTGCGCCCTCTGCGTTAGCGATAACAACTGCCTCGCCGCCTTCCATAACGGCAACGCAGGAGTTAGTAGTTCCTAAGTCAATTCCTATAATTTTTCCCATGATAAATACCTCCGTTTAAAGTATATGTTTGTATATTAGTTGGCAACCTTTACCATAGCGGCGCGGATAACCGTATCGCCTATGCGGTAGCCCTTTTGGAAAACCTCAACTATTGTGTTCTCTTTGGCGGCATCGTCTTCAACGTGCATAACCGCTTCGTGAACGTTCGGGTCGAAAACGTCGCCAACGGCGCCCGTTTCCACAATTCCTAAATTGGTAACAACCTCGTTAAGCTGTTTAACGATAAGCTCAATGCCCTTTGCGTATTCCGCGCTCTCCTTATCGGCGCTTTCTGCGCGGTCAACGTTATCAAAAACGGGGAGCAGCTGCTTAATAACCGAAGCCTTGGCATATTCGGCAACCGAGAGTCTCTCGCGCTCGGTGCGCTTTTTAAAATTGTCAAATTCGGCTGCGGTTCGAAGCAAAAGGTCCTTTTGCTTTTCAAGCTCTGCCTTGAGCTCCTCAAACTCGGCGGCAGGAACGGTGTCCTGTGCCTTTTTCTTCTTTTCTGCCATTTTTAATCCTCCAGATCGGTCAAGGTATCGGTCAGCACCTTGCTCATTTTAGATGCGAAATATTCAAGGCTCGGGATAACCCTATCGTAGGACATTCTCGTGGGTCCGATAACGCCTATCTTGCCCAACTCGTGTCCGCCGTGGCTGTATTTTGCAACCACCAGCGTTGCAGGCTGCAGCTCGCTTATCTCGGTATCATTTCCGAAAAGCACGCCGAGCGGTGTCGTCACCTGCGAGAGCAGTGAGAGCATAACCTCCTTTTGGGATAGAAGCTCCATCGCGCGCTGCACGTCGCCGTCGCGACTGTAGCAGCGGAACAGGTTCGATTCTCCGCGAAGCGTAAGACTCGAGCGCTTTATCTCGTTTATCATATCGAATATATCGCCCAGCAGCGACATAAGTGAAATATCACCCGCCGCAGCAATTATCTGCTGCAAATAGGTGGGGGATAGAACGCCTAACGGCTTACCTATTATATGATCGCTGCAGAAGCTATAAAACCTGCTGAGGAACTGTTCGGTCGGCTCGCTCGATATGCGACAAATGCGGTTTTTAAGTATTCCCTTTGAGGTAATAAGTAACGCCAGCACCGAGCGCCTGCCCATCGGGATTAACTCAACCTTCTTAACGGTGTCGCTCTCGCTCATAACCGAGGAGGTTATAACCGGCAGACCCGTAAGCTCCGAGAGTATCTGTCCTGCGCGCGCCGTTATATCAAAAGCATCGCCCGAAAGACCATCGAGCATCGCGTCGATTATCAGCTTCATCTCGCCCGAAAGCGAATCGCGACTCATAAGATCGTTTATATATAATTTGTAGCCCTGCACCGTGGGAATTCGTCCTGCCGAGGTGTGGGGCTGCTCAAGATAACCGAGCTCGCAAAGGTCACTCATCTCGTTGCGCAGGGTCGCCGAGGATACCGAAAAATCAAGCATATCGCAAAGCGCCTTGGAGCCTATCGGCTCGCCGTTTTCCGCATATGCGCGAATGATGGCCGAGAGTATTGCGCGCTTGCGTGGGTTGAGCTCCATTTCCTCGCCTCCCTTTAGGTGTTTTTGCGGTTAGCACTCTTTCGCTTAGAGTGCTAACCTAATTATACTTTAACACTGCAGGAAGACTTTGTCAATAGCTTTGCGCAATATTTTTCAAAAATTTTTTGACCTTTTCTGACCTTTATGCTCTATTCGCAAAAAATATGCCTGCCGATGGTGGTTATAATCGGTCGGCTGCGGATCCATTTATTAGTGGCGGTGGAAGGATTATAATAGTATATCGCACCGCCAGAGGGATCCATGCCGTTTAATGCATCGCGCGCCGCGCTGTATGCCGAGTCGGCAATGGACTCGTAAAATTGTCCGTCATAAAGGCAGGAGAACGCCCCAGGCTGATAAATAACCCCGCTCACCGAATCGGGAAAGGAGGGATGCTCGGTACGGTTTAATATAACCGCCCCCACCGCAACCTGACCGCTATAAGGCTCGCCGCGCGCCTCGGCTGATATTGTTCTCGCCAGCAGCTCAAAATCGGCAGATGACAAATATCCGCCACTTTCCGCGCCCGAAACACCAAGACTTTTGAGTGTCCATTGACCTGCGATTCCATCAACCGTGAGCCCATAATCGCGCTGGAATTTCCTAAGAGCGGCTTCTGTCTTGGTTCCAAATATTCCGTCCTCGCTCAGCTGTCCGTAGCCGAGTGCGTTAAGGCGTTGCTGAATTGCAAGCACTTCATTGCCGCGCGAACCGATTTTTGAAAGCGAAAAAACGCTCGGCGCTATACATATTATATATATAAGCGTCAAACACAAGATTTTGATAACTTTTTTCATAAAAACACAACATCCTTTACTATGTTAAATTATTCCCGCGCAGAGGCTCTATAATGCATAAAATAGGTGTTTTTGGGGCGCAAAAAAATTTTTAAAAATATTTGTAAAAAAGTGTTGACAACGGTATACGGTTGTGGTATTATAATCGGGCGCCCTGAAAAGGGAGCGCGGTTGAACCTTGAAAATTAAACAACGATAAGAAACAAAAGGACCCGACAATTCCAAAGAGATTTTGGAGTAAACAAGGACAAAAATGATACGCTAGTATCGT
>JAZOPP010000058.1:0-2717 GCA_045655625.1 Acutalibacteraceae bacterium | reverse complement strand
AAAGCTGCTTCGCGAATGTGATGCAGGCGTAAAAATGGGGGTTGCTTCCATCGATGAAGTGCTGCCATTCGTGAAAAGCGAGCGTCTTAAGGATTATCTATCACGCTGCAAAAACGAGCACAACGAGCTTTTAATCGAAATCTCACATCTGCTGGGCGAATATCACGATGACGGCAAAGAACCAAACCCCGTAGCCAAGGGTATGTCCTATCTCAAAACTAATATGAAACTTATGATGAACGAATCGGATGAAACTATAGCCGATTTAATGACCGATGGCTGCAATATGGGGGTGAAAACCCTCAATAAATACCTCAACGAATATGAGGCTGCAGATGAGGTTTCAAAGGATATTTGCAAGCGGCTTATAAAGCTCGAGGAGGATCTTTGCCGCAACTGCCGCGATTATCTCTAAAAAAGTATTGCCAAATCCCGAAAATATGATATAATCTATATAAGTTCACAATTCGTTCATATTTCGGGAGGTAATCATGGAAAAGAAAAACCTTTGGCAGTTTATTAAATTCACGCTATTTTCAATATCAGCAGGAGTTATCCAAATCGGCTCCTATACCTTGCTTTTTGAGCTGCTTAAGGACCAAAGCTGGTTTTTAAAAACCCAGTTCTCCCTTTTCGATACTCCTAAGGCATACGTTCACGCGGTAGCATATCTTATTTCGCTTGTTTTATCGGTTGTTTGGAACTTCACCTTCAACCGCCGTTTCACCTTCAATTCTGCGGCCAACATTCCGGTTGCAATGCTCAAGGTGGCAGGCTTCTACCTCGTGTTCACTCCGCTGTCGCTCTGGCTCAGCGGTCTGGCAGTTGATGCAGGCGTAAACAATTTCCTTGTTGAAATTTTAACCATGGCATCTAACTTAGTTCTTGAGTATTTCTTCTGCAAATTCGTGGTTTATCGCGGTCAGGAGAACACTCGCGAAGCAAAATCTTAATAATCAAAACCGCTCCTTGAAAAACTTTTTCTTGGAGCGGTTTTTTGGTTGATATTTTTTTCGCTTGTGATATAATCAAAAATGAATGATTTTAGCGAGGTGCGGATATGAAAATTCTTGATATACATACCCATGCTATGGCAAAAAAACCAACCCCCGAAAAGCTGCTGGCCGATATGGAAAAGGCGGGCATTTTTGGAGGTTGCGTTTTTTCAAACCGCCCCAAATTCCCCTATAGCGATATAGGAACCGATTTCGATGAGCGTATGGCGGAGGTGCTCGAGTGGACCAAGGGCTTTGAAGACCGCCTTTTTCCCGTTATGTGGATTCATCCCTATGAGCCCGATATCATCGAGAATATCCATAAGGCTGTTGAAAACGGCATCTGCGCTTTCAAAATCATCTGCACCGATTTCTACGTTTATGAGGAGCAAAGCCTCGACGTGCTGCGTGAGATAGCATCACTAAACGTTCCCGTTTTCTTCCATTCGGGAATTTTATGGGATGGCAGAGTTTCCTCAAGCTATAACCGCCCCATCAATTGGGAAGCGCTTATAAATATCAAGGGTCTTCGCTTTTCAATGGGCCACTGCTCCTGGCCGTGGATAGATGAGTGCATTGCGCTTTACGGCAAATTCTTAAACTCTCTGCTCACGGGCGAGACCGCCGAAATGTTCTTTGATATCACCCCCGGCACCCCCGATATCTATCGCGAGGAGCTTCTCACCAAGCTCTATACCATAGGCTACGATGTTGGCGATAACGTTCTGTTCGGCACCGATGCTTATTCAAGCGATTATAGTGCCGCTTGGGCTAAGAAATGGCTCGATACTGATAAACGTATTATGGATAAGCTCGGCGTCAGCCGCGAGAACCGCGAAAAGCTTTATTATAAAAACTTTATGCGTTTCTTAGGCAGGGAAGAGGAAGCCGTTTCGCACAACGCACCCGATACCGATAACTCCAACGCCTGGTCGCCCGTAGACCCCGAGGTTCGCGCCACCGCCGAAAAGTGGTATAAAAAGTTATCCTTCCCCAAGCATTATGATGAAGAGTTCTATAAAGCGCTCGAAACTATTCCCGTTTCCGATGCCACAAGCGTAGAGGATTTCGGCGCGGGCAAATGCGGCAAGCGTAATTTGATAATGGCACTTTGGCTGTGCGAGCAGCTCGCAGAGCGCTATAAGCAAAAGGGCATCCCCGAGAGCATTCTTTTGGATACTCTCTCGGATATCGTTATCTGGACCAACGTTTGGAGCGAAATCAAGGGCGAGCTTTGGCTGGGCGAAAACGCTTGGCTTGCGCGCCACCTTGATATGAAGCTTATTAAAATCGGTCGCCTGCAATACTGTATGGCGGGCAGTGAGCACGATATAGCCAAATACGGCATCAAAAAGAACGATAACGTGCTTGAGGTCCATATTCCTGCAACAGGCCCGCTGAGTGATAGTGAATGTGCCGAGTCGCTTCGCGCGGCAAAACCCTTCTTTGCGCATTATTTTCCCGAATTTTCTTATAAATACCGCACCTGCCACTCCTGGCTTTTAGACCCGACTCTTCACGAGCACCTAAAGGCAGGCAGTAATATTTTAAAGTTCCAGGAATTTTTCGATATTGCCGAAACCGAGCAGGCCGATGATATCATCCGCTACGTATTCACCTGGGATACCAACCGTATAAACCTTAAAAACCGCCCCTGCGAGGGAAGCCTTGCGGCGGCAGTTAAAAAACATATAACCCAAGGCGGCAATTTCCTTTGCGGAC
>JAZOPP010000057.1:0-4965 GCA_045655625.1 Acutalibacteraceae bacterium | reverse complement strand
CGATATGCCGCCGCTCATTTCCAGCAAGGGCGGTTATGCGGTTTCGGTGTTTTTATCCTCAGAATTTCTGCTTGCGGATATAATCGGCAAAACGGTGGTAATTCACGCCGAGGCAGATGATTTCCACTCCCAGCCTTCGGGCGCGGCAGGCGAAAAAATAGGCTGCGGAATTATAGAAAGAACATAAAAAAAGGACACGGCGTTTGCCGTGTCCCTTTAATTTTATTTTTGTTTCTTTAATTTGCGTTTTGCTTTTGTCTCGTTTTCCTTGCCTAACTCGGAGCACTATGATAAAATAGTTTTGGTGATTGATTATGCGAATTATGTTCGTCTGCCACGGGAATATTTGCCGCAGTCCGATGGCGGAATTTATTTTAAAGGATATGGTAGAGAAAAGCGGCAGAGCAGATGAGTTTTATATTGCATCGTGTGCCACCAGCACCGAAGAAATATGGAACGGCATCGGCAACCCCGTTTATCCGCCTGCGAGGCGCGAGCTCTTAAACCACGGCATCGACCCCGGTGGCAAGCGCGCGATGCAGCTTAAGAAAAGCGATTTGGGAAAGTATGACCTTTTTATTTGCATGGACCGCAATAATCTGCGCAATGCCGAGCGTATTATTGGTCGCACTGATAAGCTTTGCATGCTCGGCAGTTTTTCGGGCGGTGGCGATGTGAGCGACCCGTGGTACAGCGGTGATTTCGAAACCGCCTACCGCGATATTGAGCGCGGCTGCAGAGCAATTTTAGAAAAATTTTAACTTACCTTTAGATTTTGAAAAATAAAAAGCAGGAGCATTGCTCCTGCTTTTTTATTTCTTGCCGAGTTCCTTTGTGCGTTCAAAGGAACGGTTAACCGCCTTGCCGACGGTTTTATAAAATTCGTTATCCTCCAGCGAGTGAACACCCTCTATGGTGCTGCCGCCGGGGCTGCAAACTGCATCGATAAGGTCTTTTGCACTTTTATCGCTCTGCTTTAAATTTTTTGCCGCGCCCAAAACGGTTTGTGCCGCGAGGGAGAGAGATACCTCGGGATTTAAGCCGCACTCGGCACCGCCATCCGCCAACGCTTTTATAAACATATAGGCAAAGGCGGGTCCGCAGCCCGAAACTGCGGTTGCGGCATCGATATCCTTTTCGGAGATTTCCTCCAAACAGCCTGCCGCCTGCATAAACTCTTTAAAGGTTTCCTTTTCCTTTTCTGTTACCTGCTCGTTGCCGCAATAGACTATCATTCCCTCACCTACCGAGACGGGGGTGTTGGGCATTATGCGGATTACGGGACTGCCGCCTACCGCGGCTGACACGTCCTCCATTTTAACACCTGCCGCCATGGTGACAAGCACGAAACGGTCTTTTCTTTCTGCAAGTACAGGCGCTATATCCTCAAGAAGTGAAAACAGCACCTGCGGCTTAACGCCGAGGAAAATATAATCGCACTCGCGGCAAAGTTGCTCATTATCGGCGGCGATGGCCTGACATTTCTCTGCCAGAGCATCACGCTTTTGGACATCATTATCCGCAAGTAATATAGTATTGTTCAAGGCTGCAGCAGCACGCGCTAAAGCGCCGCCCATATTTCCGCAGCCGATAAATCCTATCTTCATAAAAATCCTACCTTATTTGTCCGTTTCCGCTGATGATATATTTATACGAGGTCAGCTCACGAAGCCCCATCGGTCCGCGTGCGTGGAGTTTTTGTGTGGAGATACCCATCTCGCAGCCGAGACCAAACTCGCCGCCATCGGTGAAGCGGGTTGAGGCGTTAACATAAACAGCCGCACTATCCACACGCGAGGTGAAACGCTCGGCATTCTCTGCGTTTTCGGTGATGATGCACTCGCTGTGACCGGTTGAATGGGCGGCGATATGTTCTATTGCTTCATCGGTGCTATCCACCACGCCGACAGCCAAAATATAATCCAAAAACTCGGTATCAAAATCGGTATCGCTTGCACTTACGCCCTCAATTACATTGGCCGCGCGCTTATCAAGGCGGAGTTCGACGGGGCAAAGGCCGCTTGCCACGCGCTCATCACAGAGTGCCTTTTTGATTTCAGGCAATATTTTTTGGGCAACGGCGGCATGAACCAACAGCACCTCTGCCGCATTGCAGACCGAGGGGCGGCTGGTTTTTGCATTGTTTACAATGGATACCGCCTTATCTATATCGGCGAATTCATCAATATAGATATGGCATATTCCCGTGCCCGTTTCGATGCAGGGCACCTTGGCATTCTCAACGCAGGAGCGGATAAGTCCTGCTCCGCCGCGCGGAATGAGCATATCAACAAGACCGCGCGCTGTCATGAGTGCGGTGGCGCTGTCACGCGAGGTATCCTCCACGAGGCAGACGCAATCTGCCGGCAGACCTGCCGCGACAACTCCCTCTCTGAGGGCTGCGGCGATTGCCAGATTGGAGTTTATGGCTTCCTTGCCGCCACGCAGCACGCAGACGTTGCCGCTCTTTATCGAGAGCGCCGCTGCATCGCTGGTGACGTTGGGGCGACTTTCATATATCATTGCAAGCACACCCAGCGGAACCGAAACCTTTTTAATGTTTATGCCGTTTTCGCGGGTGACGTTGCTCTGCTCCAGCCCTAACGGGTCGGGCAGTCGGGTTACCTCCTCCACAGCATCCGCCATAGCCGAGATGCGCTCTGAAGTGAGGCGCAGACGATCCTTCATTACCTCACTGATTTTTCCATCGGCGTTTTCAAGGTCACGCTCGTTGGCGAGGAGAATTGCCTTGGTGTGGAATCGAAGCGCCTTTGCCATTTCGCATAAGGCGCGATTTCGGGTTTCGTTATCGGTTGCGGCAAGCGTTGCTTTTTGGGCTGCCGCGCGTTTAAGCAGTTCTGTTACGGTCATGGCTTATCCCTTCTTGTGAAAACGGGTGCCGACCGATTTGCCCTCGGCGATATCATAAAGCAGGTAAGGATCTGCGCCCGAGGCAATTACCATATCGGTTCCGTTTTCCATGCAAAGTTTTGCGGCTGAAAGCTTGGTTTGCATTCCGCCCGTGCCAAGCTTGGAGCCGGCTCCGCCTGCGGCGCTCATCATCTGGTCGGTTATTTCGTTAACCGAGGGTATAAGCGAGGCGGTGGGGTCGGATTTGGGGTCGGCAGTGAAAAGACCCTCGATATCCGAAAGAATGATAAGCAAATCCGCCTTAACGCTGACCGCTACGATAGCGCCCAGAGTATCGTTATCTCCTACCGCGATTTCATCGGTGGCAACGGTATCGTTTTCGTTGATTATCGGCAGCGCGCCCATCTCGAGCAGGCGGTTTACGGTGTTATTAAAGTTTTGGTGGCGCTCCTCGTTCTGGAGGTCGCTGCCTGTGATGAGAATCTGACCGATTACGTGACCGTGCTCGGAAAAGAGCTTATCATAGGTGTACATAAGCTCACACTGACCCACGGCAGCTGCAGCCTGCTTGCCTGCCATATCGCGGGGGCGCTCGCGTAAGGAGAGCTTGCCAACGCCCATGCCGATAGCACCCGAGGAAACGAGAATCATCTCGTGACCTGCATTTTTAAGATCACTTATAACCTTGCAGATGCTCTCAACGTGGCGAATATTGAGGTTACCCGTTGAGTGGGTGAGGGTTGAGGTTCCTATTTTTATAACTATCTTCATAAATTTCACTTCCGATACGGGTTTTGCCCTTTAATCTAACTATTAGGCAAGGGCATTACCCTACGGCAATGCCCTGCGATAATTTAGGATAATAACATTCTGTCGTTGGCGAAGGAGCCGCTTGACGCCTTGCTGAAGAGTGCCATAAGGTCGGCTACCTCCAGCTTTTTCTTTTCTTCACCCGAAACCTCATAGATTATTTTGCCCTCATGCATCATGATAAGGCGGTTTCCAAGACGAATAGCATCCCTCATGTTATGGGTTATCATAAGGGTTGTTAATTTGTTTTCGTTAACGATGCGCTCGGTTATATCAAGCACCTTTGCGGCGGTTTTGGGGTCGAGCGCAGCGGTGTGCTCATCTAAAAGGAGGAGCTTGGGGCTGTTCATTGATGCCATAAGCAACGTTATTGCCTGGCGCTGACCGCCCGAAAGCAGACCCACCTTGGTGGAAAGGCGATCCTCAAGGCCGAGGTCGAGGGTTTTAAGCATATTGCGATAAACCTTGCGCTCGGAATCCTTAATTGCCCACTGCATTCCGCGGGAGCGACCGCGGCGCATTGCAACCGCCATGTTTTCCTCAATCCACATATCCGCGGCAGTGCCTGTCATGGGGTCTTGGAAAACGCGACCGATGAACTTAGCGCGCTTATGCTCGGGTTGCTTGGTTATATCGGTTCCATCGATAACAATGTTTCCCTCATCAACGGGGAAGGTGCCTGCAATGGCATTGAGCATGGTGGATTTACCTGCTCCGTTACCACCGATAACGGTTACGAAATCGCCATCGTTAAGGGTTAGCGAAAGACCATTAAGCGCCACCTTTTCGTTTACAGTATCGGCGTTAAATATTTTGGTTATGTTCTTGAGTTCTAACATTTACGCCGCCTCCTTTGTGCGCTTATGATGCTTGGCGAAATACTTTTTCTTCATATTGGGAACTGCCAGGAATATGGCAACAACCAGTGCCGAGAGCATTTTAAGCAGGTCGGTATCGAGGCCGACGAAAATAACGGTTTGATATACGATATAATAGATTACTCCGCCTACCAGAACTCCGGTTAAACGAATGATAAAGTTCTGGCCCATACGGGAAACTATTGCCTCGCCGATGATAACGGCGGCAAGACCGATAACAATGGCGCCGCGGCCATCGTTTATATCGGCTTTACCCGAATACTGAGCGAGCAGCGCGCCCGACAGCGCAACAATACCATTGGAAATCATAAGACCTACAACCTTGTTGCGGTTGGTGTTTATGCCCTGTGCACGAGCCATTTTCTCGTTGCAGCCGGTTGCACGGATGGACATACCGTAACGGGTT
>JAZOPP010000056.1:0-5851 GCA_045655625.1 Acutalibacteraceae bacterium | reverse complement strand
AGCATATGAAAATAATCTTAGCATCACAGTCACCACGCCGCCGCGAGCTGCTCTCGCTTATAACCCCCGATTTTGAAATAGACGTGCCAACAGGGGAGGAGACCTGCCCCGAAAAGCTTCAGCTTTATGAGCGCCCGCAGTTTTTGGCACTCGAAAAAGCACGCGAGGTAGCACTGCGCCACCCGGATGATATAATAATCGCCGCCGATACCGCGGTTTTTTGCGATAATAAAATGCTCGGCAAACCGAGTGATGAAAAAGAAGCGCGAGAAATGCTCTCACTTCTCTCGGGCAGAACCCACGTTGTTATCACCGGCTGTGCAGTTAAAAGCAGTAAAGGCGAGCAAGTTTTCAGCGTGAGCACCGAGGTCGAGTTCTATCCTCTCGATAACGATACCATCGATTGGTACGTTAAAACGGGTGAGCCGCTCGATAAAGCAGGTGCATATGGAATCCAGGGCAGGGGAGCGGTGCTTGTGCGCGGCATAAAGGGAGACTACTTTAACGTGGTCGGTCTTCCAGTTGCAGAACTCAATTTGGCACTCAAAAAATCGATTTAAAGCGCTAAATCGCATAAAAATGCACATTATATAAAAATAATCGGTGTTTTTTTCAACTTTTTTCGCATAAACACTTGACAAATGTGAATAAAAACTTTAAAATTTCTCTATCATTAAAAATTTTCTGGAGGGAAAATAAAATGAAAAAATTATTAGCACTTATCATGGCTGCATGCATGGTATTCTCTTTTGCAGCCTGCGGTGGCAGCTCCGATTCGGATGATGGTTCCACCGTTCTTAAGATCGGCGGCATCGGCCCCACAACCGGCCCCGCAGCAAGCTATGGTCTTGCAGTTCAGCACGGCGCAGAAATCGCTGTTGAAGAAATCAACGCATTAGAAGGCGACCTCAAGTTCGAGTTCAAAATGCAGGACGACGAGCACAACCCCGAGAAGTCGGTAAATGCTTACAACACCCTTAAGGACTGGGGTATGAAGGTTCTCATGGGAACTGTTACCACTCAGCCCTGCATCGCTGTTTCGGCAAAGAGTAATGAAGATGGCATCTTCACCCTCACTCCTTCCGCTTCTTCCACCGATGTTTTAGGCGGCTTCAAGGATGAGAACGGCAACTATTCCGTTCCCCGCAAGGAAAACGTATTCCAGATGTGCTTCACCGACCCCAACCAGGGTACTGCATCCGCTCAGTACATTTCTGAGCAGAAGCTCGGCACCAAGATCGCTGTTATCTATAACAACGCTGATGCATACTCCACCGGTATCTATCAGAAGTTTGATGCAGAGGCTAAGAAGCTCGGTCTTAACATCGTTTCGGTTAAGTCTTTCGACGATGATAAGAACCTCGACTTCAAACCCCACCTCAACGCTGCTAAAGATGCAGGCGCAGACCTCATCTTTATGCCCATCTACTACACTCCTGCTTCGGTTATCTTAAAGCAGGCTGACGAAATGAACTATGACGTTAAGTTCTTCGGCGTTGACGGTCTTGACGGCCTCCTCGGCATCGAGAACTTCGACACCACCCTTGCTGAGGACGTAATGCTCCTCACCCCCTTCACTGCTGACGCAGAGGATGCCAAGACCCAGAGCTTCGTTAAGAAGTATAAGGAAAAGTATGGCGAGACTCCCTCTCAGTTCGCAGCAGACGCTTACGACTGCATCTATGCAATCTATGAGGCTTGCAAAGCTGAGAAAATCACTGCAGGCATGAGCGCTAAGAAGATTGCTGAGAAGCTCGTTGATCGTTTCACCAGTTCTGAGTTCGTATTCGATGGTCTTACCGGCGAGGATATGACCTGGTCTGAGACCGGCGAAGTTGCCAAGGCTCCTAAGGGCATGGTAATCAAAAACGGCGTTTACGTTGGTATGTAATTTTATTAACCGATAGAAAAAAGGGGTTGCCAAAACAACCCCTATTTTCTTATTTTAGTGTTTTTTGAGGTGTTAGTGTGTCTTTTATAACTAGCTTAATCGATGGTTTAAGCATAGGCAGCGTTTATGCCGTTATAGCCCTTGGCTACACAATGGTATACGGAATTGCCAAAATGCTTAACTTTGCGCATGGTGACGTTATAATGGTTGGTAGCTACGTTTGCTATGAAATGATGCAAATGTCCGGCGTACCCACCATTGTTGCCATTTTCGCTGCAATGCTGGTTTGCACGATTTTTGGTATGGTTATCGAGCGCTTTGCATATAAACCGCTTCGCGGCGCGGGCTCGTTATCCGTTCTTATCACTGCCATTGGCGTGAGCTATTTCCTGCAAAACGCAGCGCTGCTTATTTTCTCAAGTAACCCCAAGAACTTCGATTCGGTTGTTCCGAAGTTCTCTATTAACATTGGCGAGCTCCGCATTTCGGGTCTCACCATCGTAACCATAGGCGTTGGCGTTGCCATCATGATTGCCCTCACCATGTTTGTTAAACTCAGCAAAATGGGTAAGGCAATGCGCGCAGTATCCGAGGATAGAGATGCCGCAGAGCTGATGGGTATAAACGTTAACTCCACCATTGCCGTAACCTTCGCAATCGGTTCGGCTTTAGCAGCGGTTGCAGGCGTTCTGCTCTGCTCCAAAACTCCCGCCCTTGATCCCACTCTGGGAGCTATGCCCGGAATTAAGGCGTTCGTTGCTGCCGTTATCGGCGGTATCGGCTCCATTCCCGGTGCCATGATAGGCGGTCTGCTGCTCGGCATAGTAGAAACCATAACCGTTTCCATCAACAACCAGACCTTAAACTCGCTCTCGAGCGCGGTTGTTTTCGGAATACTTATAATCGTTCTTCTCGTTAAGCCCACGGGCATTCTCGGCAAGAAGATTCAGGAAAAGGTGTGAGGTGAGTATATATGCAAAAGTTTAAATCTCTCATCAAATATACCCGCACCAGCATCAGCTCTTATGGTATAATCATTGCTGCATACTTAATCATAACCTTACTTAGCTCCACCGTTGGTATCGGCGCAGCACTCGAGGGTTATTTAGTTCCCGTTTGCGTTTATATCGTTCTGGCAGTATCCTTAAACCTCGTTGTTGGTATTTCGGGCGAGCTTTCGCTCGGCCACGCAGGTTTTATGAGTATCGGCGCTTTTGTTGGACTTTGCGTTTCCAATATGGTTGCCGCCAATATGGAATCGGTTGTTCTCCGCCTTATAATCACCCTCGTGGTCAGCGGTCTTTTTGCAGGTGTTATCGGCTTCCTTATCGGTATTCCCGTTTTGCGCCTGCGCGGTGACTATCTTGCTATAGTAACCCTCGCATTCGGCGAAATTATTAAAACCGTTCTCAAAATCGTTTACGTAGGCGTTGAGGAAAGCGGAGCACTGCAGTTCAGCTTTAACGATGAAAAGGGTCTCCACGGCTGCCGCTTTATTTTCCGCGGCGCCTCGGGTGCAACCTCTGCTATGGGTATCGCAACCTTCACAGCAGGTATCATCCTGGTGCTTTTCACCCTCTTTGTTGTTATCAACCTCATCCATAGCCGCACAGGACGTGCCATCACCGCTCTGCGCGATAATCGTATCGCTGCCGAGTCGGTTGGTATTAGCGCAACCAAGTATAAGATGATAGCCTTCGTTGTATCTGCAGCACTTGCAGGTATGGCAGGCGCACTCTATTCCACCAACATTGTTTTCACCCCCTTAAAGCTCGATTATAACGTTTCTATCCAGATTCTCGTATTCGTAGTTTTGGGCGGTATGGGCAACATTCCGGGAACCATTATTTCCACAATAGTGCTTTATCTTATCCCCGAATTGTTCCGCAGCCTTTCGGAATACAGAATGCTCATCTATGCTATCGTTCTTATCGTGGTAATGCTCGCTAAGAACAGCCCGAAGGTTAAATACTTTAAGGATACCTTAGTTGAAAAGGTGTTCCACAAGAAAGCAGCAGAGGAGGTGGGCGAAAATGTCTAAAATGGTACCGCTGCCGAGCCGCTCTATCGTGCCCGAGCGCGACGTTGATAAGGCTCCTATTCTCGAAACCCACCACCTTGGTATAGATTTCGGCGGCCTCACTGCAGTTGACGATTTAACCCTCGCTGTAGGCAGAACCGAAATCTGCGGTCTTATCGGACCTAACGGTGCAGGTAAGACCACCGTTTTCAACCTGCTCACCAACGTTTATCAGCCCACTCGCGGCACAATTATGCTCGATGGTAAGATAACTGCAGGTAAAACCACCACCCAGATAAACAAAATGGGTATAGCCCGTACCTTCCAGAATATCCGTCTGTTCTCCAATATGTCGGTTATCGATAACGTAAAGGTAGGACTTCACAACTCCATGAAGGAGAATCTTTTCTCCTCCATCACTCATTCGCTCGGCTTCCGCAAGGCAGAAAAGAAGGCAAACGAGAAGGCTCTCGAGCTGCTAGACTTCTTCCATATGGCCGACCTCGCAAATCACGAGGCAGGCAGCCTGCCCTACGGTGCTCAGCGTCGTCTTGAAATCGTTCGCGCTCTCGCAACCAATCCGGGAATTATCCTGCTTGATGAGCCTGCTGCGGGTATGAACCCGTCAGAAACTGCAGAGCTTATGGAGAATATCCGTAAGATCCGCGATTCCTTCCAGATCGCTATAATGCTTATCGAACACGATATGAACCTTGTTATGAACATTTGCGAGGGTATCTGCGTTCTCGACCACGGTAAGGTTATCGCAAAGGGAACCCCCGATGAGATTAAACAGAACCCCACCGTTATCGAGGCATACCTCGGAAAGAAGGAGGCGTAAATAATGCTTAAAGTAGAAAATGCAAACGTCTATTACGGCAAGATTCACGCCTTAAAGGACATTAGTCTCGAGGTAAAAGAGGGCGAGATAGTTGCTCTCATCGGCGCAAACGGTGCAGGTAAATCCACCACCTTGAAGACCATCTCGGGTCTTCTGCGCTCCAAAACAGGTTCTATAACCCTCCTCGATGAGGATATTTCTCACACCGAGGCTCACAAGCTTGTAACCAAGGGAATGGCTCACGTTCCCGAGGGCAGACGCATCTTCCTGCAGATGACCGTTCTGGAAAATCTGCAGATGGGCGCTTATACCACCAAGGCAAGCGAGGTTGATGCCCTGCTTAAGGATGTGTTCCAGCGCTTCCCGCGTCTTGAACACCGCAAATCTCAGATAGCAGGAACCCTCTCGGGCGGCGAGCAGCAGATGCTGGCTATGGGCCGTGCTCTTATGAGTAAGCCGAAAATTTTAATGCTTGACGAGCCTTCTATGGGTCTTGCACCTATCCTCGTTAAGCAGATATTCGATATCATCAAGGAACTCCACGCAGCAGGCACCACCATCCTGCTGGTTGAGCAGAACGCCGAAATGGCACTTAAGGTTGCCGATAGAGCCTACGTTCTCGAATCGGGACGAATCGTTCTCTCCGGCACGGGTAAAGAACTCGCGCAGAGTGATGCTATCAAAAAAGCCTATCTCGGCGGCTAAAACGCATAAAAAGAGCAAACTTTGCTGTTTGCTCTTTTTTTTATTTAAAATTTGTGATATTATAAAACCGAGGGGATCTAGAAAACCACCTATTATCAGAGGGCAACCTCAAGATAAAAAAGGAGATAAGAA
The DNA here is from genome assembly GCA_045655625.1 of Acutalibacteraceae bacterium. Lineage (GTDB taxonomy): Bacteria > Bacillota > Clostridia > Oscillospirales > Acutalibacteraceae > SIG589. The sequence continues at coordinate 262 of JAZOPP010000056.1, read as the reverse complement.
AAATGAAAAAACTTTTAGCAATTATTTTAGCGGCAATAATGGTGTTCTCGTTTACCGCCTGCGGAGGCGGTTCTTCCTCCGCAAAGGGTTCAAAGGAAACAGGCCTTTGGAAGGTAACATACCCTGATGGCAGAATAGCATACTATGATATTTTTGAAAATGGCTCGGAGAAGCTTTCTGTCCGCCCCGTTACCGCAGCAGGCAGCGAAAACCTGCTTTCGGAGTTCGGCGATGATAATTTTGATTATCTTGCGGATATGGG
>JAZOPP010000055.1:0-5305 GCA_045655625.1 Acutalibacteraceae bacterium | reverse complement strand
AACCACTATTCGACCGTTGCCGGTATCGAGAACGTAGAGCAGACCGTTCTGGTATTTCATATCAGCCGGTGCGGCGAAAGCGGTCTCAAGACCTAAATCGCCGGAGTTTATAAAGCCCTGGGACAGATAGGTTATAGGGGCCTCATGAGAGGTCTTATAGCCATCGTACTCATAGCCGTCATACGGGCTTGTGAGCTGTGGCAGTGCTGCCGCAGAAAATGAAAGCAGCATAAGCGCCACAAGCGTTATGACAAGTACTTTAAAGGTTTTTCCAAAGTTTCGCATTCCTACACTCCTATCATGCTGTAATGTCCTGCTCGGCTTCGTTTATGCCGATGTAGAGCAAGTTATCGTAGTCGGTTCCCGACCATTCGTAGTTTATCCATACGGAGAGACCGTAGCTTTCGCACGCAGCGTTCTCAAATTCTGAGGCTCCGGAGGATTCCTGAAGTTTGCCATCCTTTACGAAATAGAGGATTTTGGTTGCAGTATCATCGGCGGTGATAACCGTTCCGGTGCGACCGCCGCCTTCAGCAGGCTGAAAGCCATAAGCTTTTTTGAGTTTATCAAGTTCCTCAAAATCAGCATTTACAACCGTTTTTGAAAATTGGCTTTGGAGGGTGGCATCAACTCTGCCATCATAAAGTCCAACATCATCGACCGACACGCCTGCTTTTAAGGGGACTATATAAAAATCATCAATCGCAGCGGAAGTGTTAACCTTGAAGTTGAGCTGCTTCCAGCCGTTTGCACCTTCGCTCACAGAACGGAGAGTAACCTCACCCGTGATATCGTAGGCACCGTTACCCGTTACATAGGCACCGTGATCCGCAACGAACTGCTTCGGATCGGTTATTTTATCGGAGCCACAACCTGCAAAAAGCAACGAAATTGCTAAGGCTGCTCCAACCGCTTTCTTTGAAAATCGCATAATAATCCCCCAAGATAATTTTAATATATATATTATAGCGACTCGTTGTGCAAAATGCACTACAACTATTTTACTTATTTGTGCTCACATTTTACATTCCCGACGAAAAATGCGATTTTTTTAGGTTTTTTCCTGTTTTTGTTCCTAGTAATGTAAAGTGAGGAGAAAAAAGGCGCCTGTTATGTAAAAAAATCGAAAAGCGGCACCGTTCATACACGGTGCCGCTTGTGTTGTGCAAAATAACCAATATTTATATTTTCTGGTGTTTTACAGGATTCGCGCAAGAGAAATAACAACTAAAATCTAACCTGAGGCTACTCATTTCGCTATATCTCTATATTTTTTTCGGGTTCGCCAAGCACGGGAAAGTCATCTTGCCATTTTATTTTGCCATAAAATACGCAGCGGTTGCCCCAGTTTTTATTAACTGCGTCGCCATTTTCGTTATCACCATAAAGACGCGCATGATAAACAACAATATCCTCGCCGTTTTCAGTCTTGGTTACCGAGCAGTGACCGGGGCCATAGACGCCGTTTGCCGAAGAAAGCAGCGGTTTTTCGCTCTTTTTCCAGTTTCTTTTATCCATTATATCGCCGCCTGAAAAGGTGAGCAGAGCGAGTGAATAACGCTCACTGCGGCAGTCGCTCGCCGAATAGAGCATATGGATATGCGTGCCGCGTTTTATCATACAAGAGCCCTCAACAACGGGGTTCATAACGCGCTCCCATTCCCTATCCGCCTCGCAGATAACCACTTTGTTTTGGGTGAGTGTGAATGGGTCACGAAGTTCGACTAAGGTTATTCCGTTCCAGGATACCGCCATATAGAGCTTATCCTCATGCGTAAAAACGGTGCCATCGATCGCCCATGTGTTTTCAAGACCGCGCATATTGCCGAGATACTCGTATTCGCCGAATATATCCTCGGTTTTAGAGCGCAGCACGTGCATACTATGGCAGCCGGGAACACTGCGGCACTCGGGCGCAGCATAAATATACCAGCGATCGCCTATTTTATGCACTTCGGGCGCAAACCAAGAGCCTTGGTCGCCCTGTGCGTTTTTATCGTATATCTTTATTATTTCGCCTTTTTCAATATCCTCAAGGTGCTCAAAACGGGATATAAAAAGCTCGTTATAGGCTGTATAGCAATAGTAATACATTCCGCCGTGGCGAATGATATAAGGGTCGCCCGCATCAGTTCTTCCTACGCGCTCGGGGATGAGTATTGGATTTTCTATTTTCACAGCGCAACACCTCATTTCTTTAAAATAATAACACCTCCGCTCCCCAAAGTGTTGGTACTTTTTTACTACTTGGGATTCGAAGGTGTGATTTTTGCTCTATTAAGCTAATTTCTTCTCAAGCTCGGCGCGAATAGCAGCGATAAACTCCTCACTGTTTACAACGCGGGTCTCGCCCTCGGAGAGAGCTGCAAGGTCACCGGTCATAACGCCGCCCTCAATGGTATCAAGGCAGGCAGCCTCAAGCTTATCGGCGAATGCCATAAGCTCATCATTTCCATCGAGTTCGCCGCGCTTGCGGAGTGCTCCGGTCCATGCAAAAATGGTTGCAATGGGGTTGGAGGAGGGCTTTTCACCCTTGAGCCAACGATAGTAATGGCGGGTTACGGTGCCGTGAGCAGCCTCGTACTCATAGTTGCCCTCGGGGCTTACGAGCACGCTGGTCATCATAGCGAGTGAGCCGAAAGCGGTGGAAACCATATCGCTCATAACGTCGCCGTCGTAGTTCTTGCAAACCCATAAAAAGCCGCCCTCAGAGCGGATAACGCGCGCAACGGCGTCATCAATAAGGGTATAGAAATACTCGATACCTGCAGCCTCGAATTTCTCCTTAAACTCCTCGTCATAGATGCGCTGGAAGATGAATTTGAAGGTCTGATCATACTGCTTGGAGATGGTATCCTTGGTGGCAAACCACATATCCTGCTTGGTAGAAAGCGCATATTCAAAGCAAACGCGCGCAAAGGACTCAATGGAGGAATCTTTATTATACTGACCCTGCAGAACGCCTGCGCACTCATAATCATAGATAGTCTGACGCATTTCGGTTCCATCGGCACCTGTGAAGAGAAGCTCAGCCTTTCCGGGACCAGGGATGCGGAATTCGGTTGCCTTATAAACGTCGCCATAGGCATGACGAGCAATAGTGATGGGCTTGTTCCAGCGGCTAACGTAGGGCTTTATGCGGCTGGTGATGATGGGAGCACGGAAAACGGTTCCATCCAGAATTGCACGGATAGTGCCGTTGGGGCTCTTCCACATTTCCTTGAGCTTATACTCCTCAACACGCTGTGCGTTGGGGGTGATGGTGGCACACTTAACGCCAACCTTATGCTTTTTTATAGCGTTGGAGGCATCTACCGTTACCTGGTCGTTGGTTTCATCACGGTAAGGCAGGCCCAAATCGTAATACTCGGTGTTGAGCTCAACGAAGGGACAAAGAAGCTCATCCTTTATCATTTTCCAGAGAATTCTGGTCATTTCGTCGCCATCCATCTCAACGATGGGGTTTTGCATTTTAATCTTTTCCATTTTTTCGGCTCCTTTACTTATTCTGAGCGGCATACCAGTTCATAAGGCAGCCCGAAAGCAGAATCTCGCGTTCCTTTTCGGTGAGACCCGCCATATGGAGGGTTATCTCGCGCACACCGCTATCACTTATTATATAGCCCTTTACCGACTCCTCGCCATTTTCGACTGCGGTTTTAATGCCGGGAACGAAAACGCTATCAAACGGCTTATAATCGAAATCAACGTCCTCATCAATGGTGAAGGGCATCATACCCCAGTTGATGCAGTTGGAGCGATAACGCTTGGTTGCATATTCATAGCAGATATTGGCACCGCCGCCCAGCACACGCTGGCAGGAGGCAGCCTGCTCACGAGCAGAGCCGTCGCCCGGTTTGTTGGCGAATACCACAGATGCTACGGTTGTATCGGAAAGTGCATCTTCGGAGAAACCTACAGCCTTGAGCACAGCAACCGTTTTCTCATCGGGTGTGCCCGAAGCACGATTTTGCTCCTCGGCACGGATATCGGCCGTGCGTGCAACGTAATCAGGGTCGCGACGAGAGAGCGCAAAGGTTGCAAGCTTTAAGGGGTTAGAACGATAGGATGAGGTCTCGCCCGAGGGGATGAGCTCATCGGTGGTGGTTACGGGATCGTGAATAACGCTGGCAAGACGCAGCAAGAGATTTTCAGAGAGTGCGGGAATCTTGGGCCACTCGGTGATATTGGGGCCAAAGCGAAGTTCTTCCTTTTCATCAGCCTTACCGAATCCGAAATAAACACGCTTCTCATAGGGGGCTGCATCAAAGGTGAGCGGACGCTGCTCAGGTGCCTTATAATCAATATCGGTTGCGGCAGTCAGCACGCCACCGTTGGCTGCGGTTGCAGCGATGCTGCGAGCATCCATAAGCATAACAGCCGAAAGCTGACCGTCACCCGGACGGGAGCCCTCGCGGTTGGGGAAGTTACGGGTTGTGTGGCGGATGGAGAGACCGTTGTTCGACGGAACGTCGCCCGCGCCGAAGCAGGGGCCGCAGAAGCAGGGCTTGAAGAGTGCGCCGCACTCGAGAAGCTGCTGCTGAATGCCATCCTTGATAAGACGGAGGTTAACGGGAACCGAGGGCGGATAAACCGAGAGAGAGAAATATCCGTTGCCTACCGAGCGGTCACGCATGATGGCGGCAGCCTCGGCGATGTTATCGTACATACCGCCTGCGCAGCCTGCGATAACGCCCTGATCGATCATTATTTTATCGCCCTTCACTTTATCGGTGAGCGAGAGATGAACCTTGCCGCCGAACTGCTCCTCAGCACGCTTTTCAGCCTCACGGAGGATATCGGTGCCGCCCGCGATAAGCTCGCGAACGGTGTATGCCTCGGAAGGGTGGAACGGCAGTGCAGCCATACATTCAACGGTGCTAAGGTCGATTTCAATTACGCTGTCATAATATGCGCCCTCATCGGGAGAGAGTGCCTTATATTCATCGGGGCGACCGTGAGCGGTGAGATACTCCTCAACCTTTTCATCGGTGGTCCAGATGGAGGAAAGACAAGCGGTTTCGGTGGTCATAACATCGATGCCGATACGATAGTCCATAGGCAGATTTTTAACGCCGGGACCTGCGAATTCAAGCACTTTATTTTTAACAAAGCCGTTCTTATATGTAGCTCCGCAGAGGGCAATAGCAACGTCGTGCGGACCTACGCCCTGGCGCGGTTTGCCGGTGAGATACACAAGCACAACCTCGGGAGATGCAACGTCATAGGTGTTGGAGAGGAGCTGCTTTACGATTTCGGGTCCGCCCTCACCTACGCCCATGGTGCCGAGTGCACCGTAACGGGT
>JAZOPP010000054.1:0-11668 GCA_045655625.1 Acutalibacteraceae bacterium | reverse complement strand
TGTCGCGCACGTCCTGCAGGTAATGCGCGTCCGAGCTGATAACTATCGTTTTATCTTGCAGGGAAAAGCGTGAGGTGAGCTCCTCAACCTTTTCCGTATCCCGAATTTCAACGCAGCTAAACTGCGGCGTTTCGGGCAGTGTTCCCAAAACGGCGATAATTCCGTTTGCATCACGGTCGATATGTGCGGGGTAACAAACTCCGCCATATTTTTCAACCAGCGCGGGAACCTCGTCAAGACTTATCGTGGTCGCGTTGGATAAGAGATGCGGCTCCTCGCCGAGCAACTCGTCCTCCTCGCCCAAAATAAGCTGGCGCCCGAAAATATCAATTCGGTTTTCTATTTTTATTCGCCTGCCGTCAACCTCGCGGTCAAACTCCATTGCGTTTTCGAGGGTTTCAAAAAGGCAAACAACGTGAATTTCCTCGGCGGTGGTGAGTTCCATTCCCGCAACGGGGATAACGCCGTAGCTTTTTGCCGCCTTGAAAAACGCAGGGCAGTTTTTGCAAGTGTTGTGGTCGGTCAGAGCCATGATATTGGTGCCCGTCAGCGCCGCCATACCCGCTAAATTATAGGGGGTGTTATCATCATCGGCGCAGGGGGAGAGGCAAGAGTGAACGTGAAGGTCGTAATAATACTTGTTCATAGCGTTTCACTTGCCAGTGCCGCGCACAGGGAAAAGGAGTCCTTATCGGATGAGAGCACGTTTATGCCCTTTTCCTCGGCGGTTTTTAAAATTTCATCCTCGAGCGTTACTCCTTCAGCGAGGATAACGCAGGCAACGTCGGCGAGTGCCGCAACAGCCAGAATGTTCTGATTAGACATAATGGTTATCCAGGCATCGTCCGCCTTGGCGCGACCCATAACCCACGAAAGTAGGTCGCCCACGTAGCCGCCGCGGATTTCGCGGTCAGGCTCCGGCAGGCAGAGCGCGGTAAGGTTTGCCTTTTCTTTAAAATCTTTAACCGTCATCGGAAGCCTCCCCAAGGCTTTCGAGATATTCCTTAAAGCGATCGCGCATTATTAAAATGCAATCGCTCTTTTTGGCGCGTCCGCGAACCACGTCCTCCGCAAAGGCGCGGCAGGTGGGTGCTCCGCAGGAGCCGCAGTCATATCCCGGCAGCGTTTTACGCAGCTTTTGTATATCCGACATCATCCTCATCGATTCCGCCATATTTTCGCTCAGTCGCGAAATAGGGGAATAGGTAGGCAGCTCGTTAAAGAAGAAATGCTCGGGCACGTAGCGCAGCTCCTCAGGGGTGAGAATGTTTTGCGATACGGGGAGGTATCTCTTCAGCTTGCGCAGACGCGCCTTTGCAATAAAGGGGTTCTGCATGGTAAGGGCGCCGCCTACGCAACCGCCCGTGCAAGCATTGAGCTCCACGAATTCGAGATGTCCGATGTTGCCGTTTTCTATCTGGTCGAGCACGTGAATCACGTTCTCAATACCGTCGGCAGCAAGATATTTTTCATTGAAAATTGCGGTTGCTTCACCGCCCGAGGCGGCCCAACCAACTCCTATCATACCCGCTTTTGATAGACTTTCGGGACGAACGCTGTGGTTCATCGCGTTTATGAGCATAAAGTAGATGTCGCTAATCGGGACTACGACGTCCACAAGGCTCTTATAATCGGAAAATCCGTTCTTGACGTAGCTCATCTTGGCAGGGCAGGGGGAAATAAAGCAAACGCCTATTTCCTCACTCTTCAGGTCGGGGCGGTCTTTCGCCGCTTCCTCCCTTGCCGCCCTTGCTGCGATTTCCATCGGCGGCAGCATTCGAATTATGTTGTCCTTAAGGAAGGGGAAACGCAGCTCGATAAGGCGGATAACGGTGGGACAAGCCGAGCTGATAGCGGGCTTTTGCACACCCTCGACCTTTAAATAGGTTCGCGTGTATGCCGAGCAAAGCTCAGCCGCACGGGCAACCTCATAAACTCGGTCGAAGCCAATGTCGAGCAGACCCTGAAGAACATAATCGATATCGTCAAGATTATCAAACTGCGCGTAAAGCGAAGGGGCGGGGAGCGCTATCTTATAGCGGAACCTGTCCATATCGCGGAGGCTGTCAAGCACGGCACGCTTTGCGCCGTGGGGGCAAACCTTAATACATTCGCCGCAGTCGATGCACCGTTCGGCATCTATTACCGCGTGTCCGTTCCGAATGCGGATAGCCTCGGTGGGGCAGCGGTGAATACAGGTAGTGCAGCCGGTGCATTTTGAGCTGTCAAGAGTAACCGAATGCTCGTATGTATTCATTTGAATTCCTCGCAGGTGTTAAATGTTGATATAAAGGGTTATTGTGGTGCCCTCGCCGGGTGTGGATTCAATCTCCATCTTATCGGAATAGTTTTTCATATTGGGAAGACCCATTCCTGCTCCAAAGCCGAGAGAACGAACGTGTTCGGTCGCGGTTGAGAAGCCCTCCTGCATAGCCTGCGCAATGTCCTTAATTCCGGGACCGTGGTCGCAAAGTCTAATAATGATGCAGTCCTCGCTTATCTCAACGTCGGCTTCGCCGCCGCCCGCGTGGATAACCATGTTTATCTCGCCCTCATACATTGCAATAGAAGCACGACGGATGGTTTCGGGGTCAAGGCCTAATTGGCGGAGCGCCTTCTTAAGCTGAACCGAAGCCAGACCGGCCGACGTGAAGTCGTTGCCGTCTACCACAAAGTGAAAGTTAAGATTATTTTCCATTCTTTACCCCGTTTCCGCAAAGACCGCTCGCATAAAGTTTACCGCAGGCCTCGTACATACGTTTATCCGACGCGAGTAAAACAATGCCGCTTTCTTTTGCTAATTCAATCATTTCGGGCGTGGGGGTTTTGGAGCGCACGAAAACGATGCAAACCATATCCATCATTTCGGCGGTTCTGATAACCTGTGAATTCACAAGACCGGTAAGCAATACCGATTGATCCTTCACGTACGCCAAAACATCGCTCATCATATCGCTGCCGCAAGCCGAATAAACGTGCTTGCCCAGCGAATCCTCGCCGCAGATGACCTTAGCGTCTAACAGTTCCATAACCTGGCTGATTTTCATACAGATTTTCCTTTACTTAAAGTATAGATTATTAATCCTGATACTTGGCAAGAATTCCGTCAACGTCGTCAACAGTGAGTCTGCCGTAAACATCCTCGTTAACGGTGAGAACGGGAGCGAGACCGCAAGCGCCGATGCAGCGGCAAGCAGTAAGCGAGAATTTGCCGTCAGCGGTGCATTCATCTGCGCCGATTCCGAGGCGTTCGCTTATCTTGTCGAACAGATCTCCCGAGCCCTTAACGTAGCAGGCAGTTCCGAGGCAAACAGAAATGTTATACTTGCCCTTCGGAGTAAGGGAGAACTGAGCATAGAATGTTGCAACGCCGTAAACCTTCTCGAGCGGAACATCCATTCCCTCAGCAATCATAACCTGTACTTCGCGGGGCAGGTATCCGTAGATGTCCTGTGCCTGCTGCATTACAGCCATAAGCTGGCTCTTATCAGACTTGTGAGAGTCGATAACCTCGCGCAGCTTTGCCTCCTGCTCTTTTGTACCGTTAAAAGGGAGCGAACTGATTTTCTTTAACATGTACTTTTCCTCCTTGCTTTTTATGAGTATATATTCAAATTGTTAAAAAAATAACAATTGCAACATACACCACCATAGATTATAACACATACTTAAAGATTTTTCTACATATTTTTCAATATTATTATATAATAATTTATCATTCATATATCTTGTGGAGCGGCTTTCGTGAAAACACTAAAAGCAGTTGTATAAAACGGGGGAGTGTGGTAAAATTAGAGGGCTGAGGAGTGATAAAATGAAAAACACGTCACTTTGTTATATTCAAAAGGGCGATGATGTATTGCTGCTGCACAAGACCCGAAAGGGCGACGGCAATTTCGATAAATGGCTTGGTGTGGGCGGCAAATTTCTTGAAAGCGAGAGCCCGTTTGATTGTGTTCTGCGCGAGGCACGGGAGGAAACGGGGCTTACACTGATAACACCACGCTACCGCGGAATAGTAACCTTTATCAGCGACCGTTGGGAATCCGAGCAGATGCACCTTTTCACCTGCGATGAATTCAGCGGCGAGATAGCCGAATGCGATGAGGGCGAGCTTTTGTTCGTGCCGCGTGATAAGCTTTTATCCTTCCCGCATTGGGAGGGGGATAAGATTTTCCTTGAGCTTATTTTCAAGGAAACACCGTTTTTCAGCCTGCGGCTGGAATACGAGGGCGAAAAACTGCGCTCCCACGAGCTTAGATTTATATAAAGAGGTTTGGAATGAATATCTGTGTTTACGGTGCTTCAAGCAGCACCATTGATGAAAAATATATAAAGGCTGGAGAAAAACTGGGCAGTCTTATAGCGGCGGCAGGCCACACGCTGGTCTTCGGCGGCGGCGCAAGCGGACTTATGGGTGCGGTTGCGCGCGGAGTTCATGCCGCGGGCGGCAAGGTGATAGGCGTTGCACCCTCGTTTTTCAACGTTGACGGCATTCTCTATCCCGAATGTGATGAATTTATCTATACCGAGACCATGCGCGAGCGCAAGGAAAAAATGGAGCAGCTCTCGGATGCGTTTATAATGACGGCGGGCGGAATCGGCACCTTCGAGGAGTTTTTTGAAATCCTCACCCTGCGCCAGCTCGGCAGGCATAAAAAGCCCATTGCCGTGCTGAATACCGACGGTTATTTCGACCCCCTCATAGCGCTTATGAATAACGCTATTGAAAAGGGCTTTATGACCGAGGCAAACCACCGTATTTTCGGCGTTTTTGCGGATGAGCAGGAGCTGCTCGATTATCTTACCTCAGGCGAGGTTTTCACCGGCGATATAACCCAGTTTAAAGCAATAGGTAAATAATTAAATAAATGTTCACATATGAAGCATTGACAAATGTTAGCACCCTAACTATAATGTTAGGGTGCTAACATTTATTTTAAGGAGGCGCATTATGGAACAGAGGCACATAGGCCCCACGGTTCGCAGACTCAATAACGTGATAAAACGCGAGGTCGAAAAGAGCACCGTAAAGCAGCAGATAGATAATCTCACGGGGCTTCACGGCTGGGTAATAAGATATATTCGCGAGCAGCAAGGCTCGGTTTTTCAGCGCGACTTGGAGGCAAAATTCTCCTGCCGCCGCTCAACCATGAGCAACGTGCTCTCTTTAATGGAAAAGAACGGCCTTATCGAGCGCAGGGTATCTAAAAACGATGCCCGCCTTAAGGAGATAGTACTGACCGAACTTGCCCATCGTGTCCACGAAATGGCGCAGGCGGATATGATAAGAATGGAAGGAATATTATCCGAGGGTATCACGGAAGCGGAGCTCGAAACGTTTTTCGCGGTTGCGGATAAGATTCGTGCTAACATAGAAAGGCAGGAAAAAAATGATTAAGAAATTAGCAGGCGCAATACGAGAGTATAAGTTGCCCTCGCTTTTATCTCCACTTTTTGTGGCGCTTGAGGTAATTGTCGAGTGCATTATTCCGTTTGTAACCGCCAACCTTATAGACGGTATCCGCAAGGGTATCGATATCCCCACCATAGCGAAATACGGCGGCATTTTGGTGCTGCTTGCGCTTATATCGCTTTCCTGCGGTGCGCTGGCAGGTCACTTCTGTGCAACTGCCTCGAGCGGCTTCGGCAAAAATCTCCGCCGCGATTTATTTGAGCGTGTTCAAGGCTTCTCGTTCTCGAATATCGACCGATTTTCAACCTCCAGCCTTGTAACCCGTCTCACCACCGACGTAACCAACCTGCAAAACGCCTATATGATGATAATCCGCGGCGCTATTCGCAGCCCGTTTATGGTAATTTTCTCGCTTGTTATGGCGTTTAAAATGTGTCCGCGCCTTTCCACCATATTTGTGGCAGTTGTTCCGGTGCTGGCATTCGGCCTTTTCGCTATTTCCAAGAAAGCAATGCCGATTTTCCGCCGTGTGTTTAAAAAGTATGATACTCTTAACAATTCGGTGCAGGAAAACGTTAAGGGTATGCGCGTTGTTAAATCCTATGTGCGCGAGGATTACGAGGTTAAAAAGTTTGATGATGCCTCGGTCGGCGTTCGCAACGATTTCACCCGTGCGGAAAAGCTTTTGGCGCTCAACGCACCGCTTATGCAGATTTGCTCAAAGTCCATCACCATCGGCGTATCCTATTTCGGCGCACGCCTTATAATCGGCACCAACGAGGGTGCTATGCAGGTGGGTCAGCTTTCCAGCCTCATAACCTACGGTATGCAGATACTCATGAGCCTTATGATGCTTTCGATGACCTTCGTTATGATAACCATGGCGGCAGAATCGGGTCGCCGAATCTGCGAGGTGCTCGATGAAGAGAGCACAATAAAGAACCCCGAAAACCCTGTTGATTTGGTTGCCGACGGAAGCATCGAATTCCGCGACGTAACCTTTAAGTATTCCGAAAAGGCCGAGAAAAACGCGCTCGAAGACGTGAATCTTTATATAGAATCGGGCGAAACGGTCGGCATAATCGGCGGAACGGGCAGCAGCAAAACCACTCTCATTCAGCTGATTTCTCGCCTCTATGACGTAAGCGGCGGCAGTGTTTCGGTTGGCGGAGTAGACGTCCGCGAATACGATATAGAAACCCTGCGCAACGAGGTAGCTGTTGTGCTGCAGAAGAACGTGCTGTTTTCGGGCACTATTAAGGATAACCTCCGTTGGGGCAACAAGGATGCCACCGATGAGGAGATGATAGCCGCCTGCAAGAGCGCCTGCGCTCACGAGTTTATAGAAAAGTTCCCCGAGGGCTACGATACCTATATCGAGCAGGGCGGAACCAACGTTTCGGGCGGTCAGCGCCAGCGCCTCTGTATTGCGAGAGCGCTGCTCAAGAAACCGAAGATTCTCATTTTAGATGATTCCACCAGCGCGGTTGATACCCGCACTGATGCACTCATCCGCAAGGCGTTCCGTGAGGATATTCCCGGAACCACCAAAATTATAATTGCACAGCGTATCTCCTCGGTTATGGAAGCCGATAAGATAATCGTGCTCGATGGCGGCAGGGTAGATGCCGTAGGCAACCACGAGCAGCTGCTTGCAAGCAACGCAATCTATAGCGAAGTATATTATTCTCAGAACAAGGCAGGTGAGCAAAGTGGCAGGTAAGGGAGTACCGGGTCCGCGCGGAATGCGAGGAGGACCCAAAGCCAAGGATATTAAAGGCTCACTCGGCCGACTTATTAAGTTTTTAATAAGCGATTATAAAAAGCATCTGCTGCTGGTGCTTGTTTGTCTTGTGTTCGGCACTATTGCGCTTTCAACAACCTCAATTTTTATTAAAAATCTTGTTGAGATAGTAGAATGCGGTCTGGCTGAGGGCTACGGCGCCATAAAAAGCGACCTATACACCCTCATAATTATTATGATAATAACCGCGCTGGTCGGCATCATTGCCACCACCATCCGCGAGCGCACCATGGCAACCGTAACGCAGGGCTTTTTGCAGAAAATGCGCGGCAGAATGTTCGATAAAATGCAGCGCCTGCCTATCCGCTATTTCGATACCCACACGCACGGCGATATCATGAGCTATTACACCAACGATATCGATACCCTCCGCCAGCTCATATCGCAGAGCTTGCTTTCGTTTTTAACCTGCGCCATCACGCTTTTAACGCTTATCTGCATAATGCTTTTCTATAGCATTTGGCTCTCACTTGTGCTGTTTTTAGGCGTGTTCGTTATGTTCCGCATTACCAAATATATCGGCGGCAACAGCGCAAAATATTTCATGCGTCAGCAAAAATCTCTCGCTAAAACCGAGGGCTTCGTTGAGGAGATGATGCACGGTCAAAAGGTTGTAAAGGTGTTTTGCCACGAGCAGGAGAATTTAGATGAATTCGACCGCCTGAACCAACAGCTTTTTGAGGATGCCCGTCAGGCAAACCGCTTTGCGAATATCCTAATGCCGATACTCAATAACGTCGGCAACCTGCTATACGTGCTTATAGCGTTCGTAGGCGGCGTGCTGGTTATCACAGAGGCTCCCTCATTCTCACTTTCGGGTCAGGCACTCACGCTGGCGATAGTTATTCCGTTCCTTAATATGACCAAGCAATTCTCGCAAAACGTAAGCCAGATTTCGCAGCAGATAAACGCCGTTGCGATGGGCCTTGCAGGTGCCGAGCGAATTTTCGAGCTGCTCGATGAGCAGGAAGAGGTCGACGATGGCTACGTAACCCTCGTTAACGCTCGCGTGGATGATGACGGCACCATCCATGAATGCGCAGAGCGTACGGGCGTTTGGGCTTGGCGCCATCCCCACAATGCCGATGGCACTGTAACCTATACCCGCCTGCAGGGCGACGTGGTGTTTGATGACGTTGATTTCGGCTACGTGGAGAACAAGATAGTGCTCCACAACGTATCACTTTATGCCCATCCGGGCGAAAAGGTGGCTTTCGTTGGCGCAACAGGCGCAGGCAAAACCACCATCACCAACCTTATAAACCGCTTTTATGATATTGCCGATGGCAAAATCCGCTACGATGGCATAAATATCAATAAAATCCGCAAAGCAGACCTCCGACGTTCACTCGGCATAGTGCTGCAGGAAACTAATCTCTTTACGGGCACGGTTATGGATAACATTCGTTACGGCAGACTTGATGCGACCGATGAGGAATGCATTGAGGCGGCAAAGCTGGCAAACGCGCACAGCTTCATCTCGCGCCTGCCCGATGGTTATAACACCATGCTGGTATCAGACGGTGCAAACCTTTCGCAGGGTCAACGCCAGTTGTTGTCTATCGCACGTGCGGCGGTAGCCGATCCCCCCGTTATGATACTCGATGAGGCAACCTCCTCCATCGATACCAGAACTGAGGCGCTCGTTCAAAAGGGAATGGATTCGCTCATGAAGGGCAGAACCGTTTTCGTTATTGCCCACCGCTTATCCACCGTTCAGAACTCCGACGTTATAATGGTGCTTGAGCAGGGTCACATAATCGAGCGCGGCACCCACGAGGCGCTCATCGCCCAAAAGGGAAAATATTACCAGCTTTATACCGGCGCGTTCGAACTAGAATAACAAAAAAACCACCCTTCGGCTTCTGCCAAAGGGTGGTTTAATTTTATTTGGATAACATAACCTTATCGTTTGCAAACTCGCTGCCGCTTGCTTTTTCGAACAAGCCGAGAAGGTCCTTAACGGTTAGGTTTTTCTTCTCCTCGCCCGAAACGTCGATTATAATTTTGCCCTCGTGCATCATTATAAGTCGGTTTCCGTAGGCGATGGCATCGTGCATATTGTGGGTTATCATCAGTGTGGTGAGGTTGTTTTCTTTAACCAGTCGATCGGTTATTTCAAGCACCTTAGAGGCTGTCTTGGGGTCGAGTGCTGCGGTGTGCTCATCAAGCAGTAAAAGCTTGGGTCGGCGCAGCGTTGCCATCAAGAGCGTTACCGCCTGGCGCTGACCTCCCGAAAGCAGTCCCACCTTGGCGGAAAGGCGCTCCTCAAGTCCCAACTCGAGCGTTGCAAGCAACTCGCGGTATTCGGCGCGCTCGTTGGAGCGGAAGCCCCAGCGCAGACGTCTGTGTGTGCCGCGGCGTGCTGCAATGCATAGGTTTTCGGCTATCTCCATATCGGGAGAGGTGCCCTTCATCGGGTCCTGGAAAACGCGGCCAAGGAACTTGGCACGCTTATATTCGGGCATTTTGGTAACGTCGGTGCCATCGATTTCGATGGTGCCGTAATCAGGCTTCCAAACGCCTGCAATTGCGTTAAGAAGGGTCGATTTTCCGGCGCCGTTGCCGCCTATAACCGTAACAAAATCACCGTCGTTTAGGGTGAGATTGAGTCCGCACAGAGCGGTTTTAGCGTTAACCGTTCCGGGATTAAAGGTTTTCTGCAGGTTGGTTATTTTAAGCATTTTCGCCACCTCCTGCAGGATTTTCGGGCACTATCGAGCGGTGCTTTGCGAAATATTCACCCTTAATATAGGGCACTGCAAGGAATATAACAACGATAATTGCCGAGAGCATCTTGAGATAGGAAGTATCGAGTCCCAAGAGGATAACGAAGGTATAGATAATGTAATAAATAACGCCGCCGCCAACAACGCCTATAAGGCTGACAACGAAATTCGGCTTGATTTTAAGCGAAACCGAAAGACCGATGAATATCGCGGCAAGACCGATAACGATAGCGCCGCGGCCATCGTTTATGTTCGCGCTGCCCTTATATTGTGCATAAAGCGCGCCTGCGAGGGCAACCAAGCCGTTCGAAATGGCGAGACCCAAAACCTTGTTGAGCTTAACGTTTATGCCCTGAGCGCGGCTCATATCGGGGTTGTCGCCCGTTGATTTAAGGGTGAGACCAACCTCGGTATAGAAGAATAACCACAGCACGATTATAACGCCTACGATTATTCCACCTGCTACCAGCATGGCGGCAATGTTATCGCGCATGCTGAGCATAAGACTATACTGTCCGCCAACGAAGGAGACAATACTCTTGCCGCCCAATATTGCGAGGTTCACCGAATAGAGCATAAGTTGGGTGAGAATACCCGCGAGAATCGAGGGGATACCGAGCGCAGTGTGCAAAAGACCTGTGAGCGTGCCTGCCAGCGCGCCTGCGAGGAACGCAATAAGCACGCTAATCGGAACGGGAACACCGCTTGTTATCAGCATAGCGCAAACGCAGCCACCCGTGCATATAGAGCCGTCAACCGTAAGGTCGGCTATGTCGAGAATTTTATAGGAGATATAGACGCCAATCGCCATAAGTCCCCAGATAAGCCCTTCCGCAACGGCGCCGGGCAAAGCGTTAAGAAAAACCATTTTCTACCTCTTAAAACTGATTATTTTTCAGGAACTTCGATTCCAAGGGTCTTGCAAAGATCCTCGTTGAATACAACGGCGGGGGTGAGGGTTGCAATTTCGATTTCGGCAGGGGTTTTCTTGCCGAGGAGAACCTCAGCCGCCATCTTACCGGTTGCAACGCCTAACTCATAGTAGTCGATAGCAAGGCTTGCGTAGCAAACTGCGCCGCCATAGCTTGTGAAAACGGGAACCTTCTTCTCGTTGCAGATATTGCCAACGATGGTATCGTTCTGAGCAACGGTGTTGTCAGAGGGAACGTAGATAGCCTTGCACTCTGCAGCAGCCGAGGTAACCAGCGACTGAAGCTGGGTGGTCTCGGAGAAGGTATAAGCCTTAACTACGATATTCTCTGCTTCGAAGAGAGCCTTAACAGCGTTATACTGAATGAGAGAGTTGGATTCGTTGGAGCAATAGAGCACGCCAACCTGGTCGCCCGCCTTGAGAGAAAGGGTGTCGATCATCATTTTTGCCTGCTCATCAAAGGGAACGGCATCACTGGTGCCCGAAACATTTTTGGGGATATTGTTCTTAAAGGTATCCTTATAATCGGTAACCGAGGTGCCGAGAACGGGGATATCGGCGGTGGCGTTTGCAGCAGCCAGCAGAGCGGGTGTTGCGTTAGCCATTATAAGGTCAACCTTTTTGGAAACAAAGGTGTTGATAACGGTGGGGCAAAGCTCCTCGCCGCCTGCAACCTGAGTATCAAACTTAACGGTCTTGCCTTCTTCTTCGAGGGCAGCTTCAAGTCCGTCAATAAAGCCGTTTGTTGCCTTATCGAGGGATTCGTGTTCCATCAGCTGGCAGATACC
>JAZOPP010000053.1:0-21502 GCA_045655625.1 Acutalibacteraceae bacterium | reverse complement strand
CGGAGTGGATGAGCTGCCGCCGTCCTTATCCGATGAGGTGCTGCCTTGGGAGGGCTTGCCCGACGTTACGGTGTTATCTCCTGAGGGCTTTTTGTTATCGGATACTGTGTTGTCTGATTCGGTTCCTTCGGTTTTGTTGTTTTCGGATGAGGGGGTATTAGGAATATCATCCTGCGACTCGGTTTTATCGGTCACAGAAGAGGAAGGCTCATCATCGCTGATATAGACCTCCTTCTTTTTGCAGGCGCCAAAACAAAGCAAAAGGCTGAGTGCTAAAAGGCTTACAAGAAGTTTTTTCATAATATCCTCCAGTTTTCTGCAAAGTATTATAACATATTAAATTTTCGATTCACTACGAAAATTACACGCAAATATACTAAGTTTTTACCTGTTACACGAAAAATAAACATAATTTCAGCAGGATTTTATATATTTCAACTATATGGATTTCCATAATGCGGAAATTTGCCAAAACTTAACGAAAAAACTATTATTTCCCGTCTATTTGCGATTTATAGATATGGTGTTATAGTAGTTTACCGTTTCGCCAGGCTCTAATTTATCGATACCTACCTGGGTGGTGAGCTCGTTATTGGAGCCTGCATAGTGCGAGCTTTCGCAGCTCCAGGGCTCGATGCAGACGTAGGATGCTTCTGGCACCGACCAAAGGGAGAGCACCTTATAATTGCCCAGCCCTACCGTTACGGTATAATCGCTATCCTCACGGCAAAGGGTGACCGAATCGGAATTCAAGGAGCCGATGGTTACGGCACCCGTTTCGAAAAGCCAATCGGACAGGGTGAGTACTCCCCTCTCGTCTATAAAGCGACCGCCGCATTTGGCTTTATCGTTATTTTTAACCGTGTAGTCCTTTTCGGGAGAACTAAACACTATTGTTGCGCCCTTGAAGCTCTTAGCAACGGGAAAACCCGTATGGGTGCCCGCTTCACAATAAATCGGGCGGGTATCAGTGTTTTCTGTTCTTACCGAATAGATAAGCTTATCACCATCGAGTTTATAGTTTACGTAGAACGCGAAGGAGAAGGGATAGATTTTGCGGGTCTCCTCGTTATCGGTGAGTTTAAACTCAAGCTCGGTTTCGGTGTGGAGGCTTACCTCGTATTCATTTACGGGAGCAACGCCGTGGCACGGATAGTGATATTCGATGCCCTCAAAGGTGTATTTTTGGGAATCGAACGTGCCGATTATAGGGAAAATGTTGGGCGATTTGCCCCTCCACTTATCGTCTCCCTGGAACACAACCTCGATACCGTCTGCCGAGAGCATACTCTGCAAATGGGCTCCGTAGCTGGAAGCGGTCACCGTAAAGAACTCGTTTTTTATGGAATAAAGTTGCATAGTTATCACTCTTTATTATTTTAGCAGGATTTCAAGCTTTTGGGTTGCAGCTACCGTGAAGTTGCGGTTAGGCTGCAGCTTGATACCGGGAATTTGCACGCTATAATCATAGCCGTTGTGCTGCATATGAAGCGTGTCACCATCGACCGATTTAAAGGGCATTTCATATCGTGGAACGGCGAGAAGTTTTGCTGAAAGCTCAGCAGTTTCGCACTCGAGGGTTACCTTTTCTTCTGATAACGTAATTTTTACTGTATCATCCGTATCGGCAATGATAGTGAGCAGAACGGTTTTATCATCGAGGTAGGATACTTTGCTATCCTTAGCGTAAAGTTCCTTTTCCTCTCCGTTCTTGATTAAACACAGATAAAGTCCGCTACGAACACCGCCGCTACTCCAAAGGTTGCCATCGACAACGGGTAAATTATCGTAAACCATTGTGGTGGTTGTGCAGATATTATTATAATAGCGCTCGGTATAATTTTCATCATAAAGCATAAGGTCGCGAATCCATACCCTACCCTGCTCGCTATAGACGTTGAGTCGATAGTTTTTGCTATTATACCACAAAGTTTTAGCATCCGTTTCCTTATCCCAATCGGTTTCAGCTTTTACAATGGATGCCGGGGTGAGCGGATAGGTGTTTTTATACCACTCGGCGGTTTGGGATACGGTCTGCATGCTCATAAAGCCCTCTTCTTCGAGCTTTTTAAGCTTTTTGAACTGGTATATGGTTCCCTGCTCCTGCTCTTTCCAGAGGAAGGAATTTTCCTGTCCTACGTGAACGTAGTTGAAGCTTAAAGTATCCTCGCAGAAATTCTCACGGAAATACCAATCAACCCATTCGGGACAGCCGCCACCCATACCGTTATGCAGATATATCGGTTCAAGGGTGAGGCAGGGCTGCCATTTGGCATGATCAAAACTGCCGTTTTTGCGGTTTAAGCCGCAATCATAAGAATGAAGATAATCAAGTCCCAGCATGCGGAATACGGGAATGTTTATCTGATTTTCTTTGGTTTGTGCAGGGCAAAGCGCATTATAGCGGCTGGGATAATAGCCCTGACCATAATATCCGCCCCAGATGGAGTAACCATCGGTTCCCCACTGGTCGCGGCAGTTGCAGGATGCCATAACACCATATTTTTTCTCCATATATTCGAGAGAAAATGCATCAATCATCCAGCAACCCATTGTTTTGGGATAACAGCCGAAGATACTATGGAATTCTTCCATATAGGTATCTATGAGCAGTTTTCTTTCATCTTGAGTATAACCCACGGAAAAACCGCAATAGCAATGCCAGTCCCAGCTAAAGCCTTTTCTGCCGCGCCAAGCGAGTCCCGCCTTTTTGCAAAGCGGCTCGACTATTTCAAACCAGCCACCGACCTCGCTTTTTTTGTTGGCTTTGTTTTTCAAAAGCTCGGTATAGCGAGGGTCGATAAGGCTATCGTATTCAAGAAGGTAGGTTGCAGGAAAATCATACTCATTTGCTAAAGCGAGCTGCTTCTCAACAGTATAGAAAAGGTCAAGCTCGGGAATGCGCGGTTCATCGTGACGCAGGAAGAATATAACGTTGGTTATTTGTTTGCTCATATCTGTTTGCCTCCCAAACGGGGTAATTTAAAACTTAGGGGTTCTCCACTCAAGCTGATAGTGCCAATAGCGACCACCCATATTGCCTATGCCGAAGAAAAGTTCATCGGAGTTGCAACGGCTGTTATCAACGGCGATTACTGCCTTATGCCAGCCGCCACGAAGTGTGTGTGCTGCAGAGCACTCGAAACGGTGGGGGGACGGAGTATAGAACTCACCCTCGTGCTCAAGTATCTTTACACCATCAATGTAAAGCTTAAGCGGTGCGCCCTGAGCAGCGAAAAGACTATGGCAATCCTGGAAGTGCCAAAGCTTGAAATCAACAGCGGCAATATACTTCTTGCCAGCCTCGATATTCTGAATGAAGGATGCAGCATAGTTGATGCTGGCGCCCTCAAACATATCAGGGGTGATTTCCTCGGGAAGTTCATCAACCTCTTTTAAAAGCCACGGAGTTGCGAGCTGGATACCAGCCTCGGCATGGTTCTTAACGCCGCCGAAATCGAAGGTGAAGCGGAGAATATTGAGATAAGGAATCTCGGTTACGTCAGGAGCGGTGATGGAGAATTTAATGTCAATGCTTTCACCAGACTGGGCCTTGAAATCAAACTTTTCAGGAGAAACCGACCAGCCATCGGGAACTGCGAGAGTTACGGTGCCATCGAGGGCTGCGGCTGCGGTGTTAACAAGCTCGGCAGAAAACTCGGCGGCAACGCCGGGGATGATTGCTACGCCCTCGGGGTATGCGAGTTTTACTGAGATGGGCTCGGTGCATACGAGAGCCTCTCTAACGTTATAGTCCTTAGCAAGGACAATGTTTTCGTATTTTTCGGTCCAATGCTCAACGGGGCGAGATGACTTCTCGCCTGCGAACATACCGGTGCCATAGTATTCCTGAATATCTAAGCAGAGGTCGTTTATATCGGCGCAGAAAGACTCGATAGTATTGCGGTTGTGCATACCAACAATGTTGGCAGAGAGAACGATATCGGTGCCGATAGGCTTGAGCCAACGTTCCTCAACACAATCGGGGTCGATTATAGCAAGGATGGAGCCAACGATGCCTGCGGTGCAGTCAGTATCGTAGCCGAGGTTAGTTGCGCGGCAGATACCATCGCTGAAATCGCCCTTGCAGCAAAGCCATGCAAGAACAGTGAAAGCAACGTTTATAACAACGTCGGACCAGTTAACTATTCCCTTTTCCCATTTGCAGGTTCCGTATTTTTCGAGAATCTTCTCGCGAACTACAAACATATCATCGTTCTCTTTATACCAAGCGAGGGTATCGCGAACGGCGTTTGCCATTTTGGAATTTGTGGGGATATGCTCAAGACCGATAGCAATGAGCTTTTCAGTATCGCTTTCTACAAATGCGGCACTCTCAAGTGCTGCTACGAAAGCTGTGCCATCAACGCCATCCTCATAATGGTCAACGCAGGCGTCCTCACGGGCGAGGGCGGTTGCGAGGGCAGGATTGCCGGGGGCGAGAGATGCCCAAAGCTCAGCGCGGATGGCAGCGCCCATACCTGCATTGAAGCGATTATTATAATATCCCGAAAGCGGAGGCATAAGCTTGCCTTTGATATTGCGCATTGCCATACCGTATTCATCGAAATGATAATCAACGTGACGGTCCCATGCTTCGGCAAGGTATTTGCGGCTTACGGGAAGACCGTTCTCACGGATAGCCTCAAGCCAAACAACCTGCAAATCGAGGTCATCATTGGGAAGCATTTCGGTGGGAACAGGGTTGTAATATGTAAAGTTATTTATCTGGCGCTTGCCTTCAACGGGAGCGCCTAAAGTGCCGCCTACTGCTTTACCTATAAAGCAGCCGATTACTTTTTTCTTATATTGCTCAAATGTTAACTGCATATTTATTCTCCTAAATCTCAAATATATCGCCGTCGTTTGCTATGTGGGCAGTGAACGGAAGTGTATCTATAATTTTCTCCATATCGGTATCCGCGCCGGGATAGATATGAGTAAATATCATTTTCTCAGTTTTAGAGGCTTTAATTTTATCGATAGTGCCGGGAATAAAGCCAAATCCCTTGCGATAGTGACACAGCTCTGTCACTACTGCGGTGAAATCTTGCTCGCTTATGATCTGCGGATAATCGTGCAGATCTTCGGTGAGGTCGCCCGTTAGAATTACGCGCTTGCCCTCACATTCAATTATGTAGGCGAAGGAATCAAAGTCGCCTTTTACGTGGTCGGTTTTGACCGCGCTTACCTTTACAAATTCATCGGAATATACTTCGCCTTCGGTGGTAAGCAAAAACGGAAGACGGTTTTCGGGCCAATTTATGGAATGCATAGCGTTAAGCCAAATGCGCAGGCCCTCTATTCCCTGCTGCTCGGGCAGGAATATTTTAGCAGTTGCGGTTCCGTGGTAGGTGCGCAGAACCTTGAGAATACCTGTTAAGGTGCCTATATGGTCCTCATGCATATGGGTTATGAAAATTGCATTTATAGCCTCAACGTCGAGGTCGTTATCCACCATATATTTTTCAACACTGGAACCTGTATCGATAACGTAATACTTTCCCTGTGTTTCGAGAAGAATTGAAGTGCAGCCGCGATTTTTTTCGGGAGCACCGTGACTTGTTCCAATTAAATGAATTCTCATAAAAAGCACCTGAAATCTTTTTTTACTGTGGTTATGCCCGACGGACAGAAATTTGTCCGTCGGGCACAGTGATTTAATTAAAAGAAATTACTTTAATTTCTTTAATGCCGACATGGTAGCGTCAATGCAGGACTGCATCTGGGGTTTGTACGAGTTGATATTTTGGGAAATATCATGACCACGTGCAACATAAGATACAAGGTCCCACTCAAGACTGTTAAATGCATTAGAGGAATCGGAGTAGCTGCAGCGACGGGGATTGATGCGCTTAAGAAGATCATCAATCATAGCCTGATCCTTCTTGTTCATCTTGGTCTTATCGGTGGTTACCGGATCGGTATAGGTGGTCCAGAACTTAGCCCAAGCTATAAGAACATCGGGGTTTGCACCCTTGGGGCAAACAGTGGTCTCGATCCAACCGGTGGGATATGCCTTATCCTTATTGGTATCGCCGAGCGGCAGCGGAACGATGCCAAGGTTAGCACCGCTCTTCTTGAATGCGTTGCAGGTAGCGATCTTATCCATGATCTTAACGTAACGGTCGCTTTCCTCGGTGTACATATAGAACTTACCTGCGAGGAAGGCTTCGAGCTGATCCTCGGTGTTCTGGGGCATAACAACCTGAGTTGAACCATAGCACATCTTAGCATGGTTCTTAAGGCCTGCAAGGTATTCCTTGCTATCGATGGTAACGGTGGGAACACCATTCTTGATGGTTACAGGGTTGCCGCCGAAGGAAGCAACCATCTCAGCTTTACGGAAGTTCCAAGAGGCGAACCACTTATCGTTTGCCTTATCAGTAACCTTCTGGCCGAGCGCGATGAACTTATCCCATGTCCACTTGCCGTTTTCATAAAGGGTGCGGGGATCGTCTGCTTCGTCAAAGTCACGTGCGAACATAACCTTGTTGTAGAAAGCAATCATCGGGTTAACGCCGCGATAGCCGCAAACACCATAGATATTGCCATTCCAAGAAATTTCAACAGACTTGGTGAGGTCGATACCCTTGTTGTTCTTATCAAGGAGATCAGCGGTGGTCATGCTGCCATTTAACGGCTCATAGAGGTTGGATGCGATGGTATCGAGAGACCAAGAAGCATGCATAAATCCGATATCATAGGGCTCTTTTGCTGCGATAGAGTTACGCAGAGCGGTCTGATACTCGGTACCGAATGCTGCATAGTCGATCTTAACCTTACAGCCGTATTCCTTTTCGAAAGCCTTAATGGTTCTCTGGAATACTGCGGAAGTGTAGTTAGTGGTTTTGAGGCAAAGCATGCGGATGGTCTTGCCCTTTAAGTTTACCTTATCCTCGATGCCCTTATCGGAGGTTGCAATGCCCCACTTGGAAGCATCGATCTTATCGCCAACCTGACCGGTCTGGATGCCGGGCTTTACGTTGGTGGTGGGCTTGCTGGTGGTGTTGTTGTTGGAGCCACCCTGCGAGTTTCCGCCGCCCGAGTTGTTGTTGTTGTTGTTGTTTGCACCGTCGGAGGTGGTGTCGGAGTTGGTATCGTTGGTATCGTTGGTGTCGTTGGTTTCATCGTTCTTAGTGCCATCTTCCTCGTAGTAGCTCTCGTAGGTTGTGGACGAGCCACAACCTGCGATTGCAAATACCATCAGAAGAGCGAGCACAAGAGCGAAAAGTCTTGTTAAGTTTTTCACTTATGATACTCCCTTTCTATTACTTGTTTTTGTTCTTCTTGCGAACGATTATGATTACTGCGGTTACAACAGCTGCGAGAGCGAGGACTGCGCCTACGATAGCAAGAATAATGTTGGTCCAGTTATAAGAAACGATTCTCTTACGGATAACCTTCTTCTTGCCGCCTTCGTCTTCATCGTCTTCTTC
Source organism: Acutalibacteraceae bacterium (assembly GCA_045655625.1). Classification (GTDB taxonomy): domain Bacteria; phylum Bacillota; class Clostridia; order Oscillospirales; family Acutalibacteraceae; genus SIG589. The sequence goes on along the minus strand of JAZOPP010000053.1, from coordinate 14,063 downwards.
GCCATCGGTGTCCTCAGTTTCCTCATCGGAAGGCTCCTCATCGGTGGGCTCATCAGAAGGTTCATCAGTGGGCTCATCAGAAGGCTCATCGGTGGGCTCATCGGTGGGTTCATCGGAAGGCTCATCCTCGGGCTCATCAGTGGGCTCGTCGGAGGGTTCCTCTTCCTCAGGAACGTAATCGGACATTGCAGCTAATACAAAGGTGGTATTGGGGATTACTTCGGGATACTCGTAAGCAACGAGCTCGCCTTCAAAACCGGAGTTTAAGAGCGTGAACTCGCCATCGAAGTAGCCAGCGAGGTAAGGCATACCAATGGACTCGTCGTAAGGAACGGTTACGTAAACTGTTCTGCCGCCGAAATCCTTAACCTCGTTGCCGAGGTAATCATAGAACTTAAGGGTGTATGCTTTGCCAAGGGACTTGAAGCCTACGTCGGTAAGTTTCTTTTCCATGGCTGCTGTTACGTTTGTGCGGGTGATAACCATCTTGGTTACGCCGCGATATACATCGGACATGCTTAAGGTGCTGAACTTAGCGGAGATGCCGGTTGCAGAATCGGTGAACTCAGCAGAGTATGCGCCGGCAGAACCGTTATCAACGTTTGCTATGTCAACACCGATTGCCTTAACTTCGGTAAGAACAATCTGCTTGCTATCGCGATGGTAGAGCCACGGAACTGTATCGTTAGTGCGAACACGGAGGTAGAGTGCCTCGGTGCTCTCAAATACGAAGCGGGTGGTCTCGGTTAGGTTGTTACCGTCATCGGTGCGATAGGAGTTGATGCCGTTATTTACTCCGTTAGCGTCTTCCTTATAAGTTGCAATCGGAGTTGCAGTCTTATCCATAAGAGCGTTGATGGAGTTGCCGAGATAAATCTCGAGGTCCTTTATCTTGTAGATCTTGTCGATAAGCGAGCTGATCTCAATCGAGCTGATGGACTTAGTGTTGTTGAACTTGAAGATTATGTTAGTGGATTCCTCTGCGTCGGGATCGTCGTCGCCACGCATTGCACCCCAGATACCTGCTGCTACGAGGTTGGAGTTATCGTAGAGCTTCTCGAGCTTGTAGCCGCCGAAGATGGAAGCATACTCATAAGTCTTGTTGTTCTGTCCATAGTAGGTGATGGCGTTCTTACCAATGTTGAAGAGCTGGTTGCTTACATCGAGAGCTTGATTATCAAGTCCTATGAACTGGAAGTTGTTTACGTTGAAGGTGCCCTCAGTGGTGCCGAGATCGAGAACCTCGATACGAATGTAACGACCGCTGATATCCTTATCAAGGGTTACTACCTGACCATCGGCTGCGGCACGAGTATAGGTGTATGCAAGGGATGCAGCATTCCATACTTCGTCCGGATAGTCAGCTACGTATACGTTGAAGGAGCCGAGATACTTAGATGCGTTGGAGATGTTCTCAAGGATTACCTTATCGATATCCATCGGAGCGCAGAGGTCAGCCACGAAATGAAGCTTACCGCCCTTGGCATCAATGGTAATCGGGATATCATTATTAGCATTAATGAAGTCTTTTCTCTGCTCAGTTGTGAACTCCTCGTGTGTGAGTTCGGTGATCTTACCATCCTTCTCAACATAGCCCTTAACTGTAGCGGTGGAACCGAGGTTGGTGGGCTGAGGAATATATTCCTCGCCGAGGAGAACGATTTCGGCAATACGCGGATTTAAATCTCCAATATGGTTACAGTTGAGAATCTTTATACCTAAGAACTTACCTACTGGACGCTCGCTGTCTGCGAACTTGTAGGTTTGTGCCCAAGAAAGGTTCTCATTAACATAACGGATAACCCTATTCTCGGGGTTATAGAGAGTCGATGCGGAGTTGCCTACGTAAACTTCGTATTCAACGATGGGACGATCCTCGTAGTAATACATCTCGAAGGCGCTAATATCATACTTCTTGTTGCCGAGGTTATAGGTGATATGACCTGCATTGAATTTGTAGATATCGGTGTGTACGCGGGGACCTACCAAATCATCGGTCCACCAGTCGAAGCTCTGTCCCTTCTCACCTGTGAATATCGGGCTGTGCCAAGAAGTACCCTTGCTCATGTCAGAACCGTCAAGATAAGTGAGGGTGGGTTTGAGTCCGTCTAAGATGTTATCCTTGCCATAGCCAAGGTCCTTAGCGCTGCTCGGATATACGGGATAAGAAGTTATATATGCGTTGAAAACGCCTGTTGCTATAAACTCATTGATAACGTTTTCTGTTGCATCGTCGAAGGACGGGTCGATTACGTAGATACCTATCAAGGAACGGTCCGCGATAGCGTTTACTATCTTAGTAATCTTTGAATCGTCAGTAGTGTTGTCTACTGTGTAAACACAGTTGGATGCGCGGAAGAGCTCATTCTCAGAATTCGAAGCATAGATTCCGTAACGACCAAGGGTCTTATCAGCCGAGATGATAAACTCATCAAAATTTGCGCTACGGCCTATGTTGAATATTATCTTATCTCCTGCCTTAACAGTGAGACCTGCACCGGCAGTAACTGCACCATCGGTTACAGCAGTAGCATCAGCTGCATCAGCAGTTGTGCCGTTTACGGTGGGAACGATACCGGTTAAGAGGTTAGTTCCGCTGATACCATCAAGATTCTCGAGGGCTTCATGCTGAACGGTGCTCATATCCTGAACACCTTCAACATAAAGCTCATAGAAACGAGCAATTGTTGTGTGGTCAGCAACATCATCACCCGAAGAATCGGCATCGGTAATCTTCCAACCGATGTAGCGTGCAGTGATGGGAGCGTTAGAATTTAAGGTGTAAATCTGACCTAAGGAAGTGTTGTTTATAGCATCCCATGTAAATACGGGAGTTTCGTTATAGAGGGTATCCTTATTGTTACCAACAAAAATCTGATAACTTACGCGGCGATCTGCATTAGAATGCCATGTACCAATCTTACGGAAGGTGGTCGGATAAGTAAGGTCAAAGGTTAAGGTGTCACCCTTAACGGTGGCATCATAAATCTGAACTTCCTTATTATTGAGTCCATCAGTGAGACCGGGGATATTGTTACCAACCAGCTTACCTGTATCCGGAAGGAGTCCTGCTAAGAGGTTATTTCCATGGAGCTTCGGAATTTCGCCTTTTCCAACTGCGGCGTCAACACCGGAGTTATCGTCGCTGGTAGCATAACCATAAACCTGAATTTCAGCTAAGCGAACAGAGGTGTTGCCGGTGTGGTCGGTGAACTTAATACCAACGTAGCGGCCTTCCTTCTGAGAATCTTCTGCGAACTGAATATAGATGGTTTTGGCAGTCGGGTTAGACTGAGCGCTCCAGCCGCCTACTTTATTAGCAGCGGAGAAGAGTGCATCGCCCGCTTCGGTTCCAACATAAATGTCGAAGCCGTTCTTAAAGGTATCGTGGGTTTCCCAAATTGCTACGCCCTGAATCTTACTGGGATACTCGAGCGAGTAAGTAAGGTTAACCTCGGTTTCGGTAGCACCATTCTTATTGTAAATATCGTAGTGAGAACGATTGCCCTCAAAGGGTGCTGCGGAACCATCGGTCATAGCTTCCTGCCAGTTGGCCAGGCCTGCATTTGTGGTGAAAGGAGTGCGGCCTGCGATAAGGCTGGATGCGTGCTTGTTTGCTGCATCCTCGATGGTGAGGTCGTAGCTGATGCTGTTAGCAGCAGGGGCATCGGTTCCCCAAACGGCGAACTCGCCCATACGAGCGCCGGAGTCGGCAACACCGATAGCAGGATCGGTAAACTTAATACCAACGTAAGAACCTACGGGCTCTTTACCGGTCTTAAAGGTTACTCTCTGCGAAACGGATACGGCACAAAGGGTTGCATCCCAGGAGAATACCTTGTTGTTAGCGTTATAAAGGTCCGAAAGTGTATCGGCAACGTAGATGTCATAGCTGTCGCGATGATCGTTTATCGACTTGTTACTGCTCCAGAACTGGATAGCCTGAACGTTGGTGCGCTTTGCAAGCGAGAAGGTTATGGTTTCCTTGCCGCTCTTATCAACGTTCCAAAGTTCGATCTCAGTGAAAGCATTATCGGCAAAGGCTGTGTCGTTGTTTTTACCTGCGGTAGCCATGGTGATGCTGCCTGCGGTCTTGGAGAGACCCTTAATACGGTTAGTATCAAACGGGAAGTTTGCATCATAGGCGAAGGGGATTCCCTGGCCCTTGTAGTAGTTTGCGTTAATCTGATCGATTGCGCTCTCTACGCCGCCATCAAGTGCTGCGCCATAGAATGCGATTTCCTGCAGACGGGAACATGCATCGGGGGAGCCCGAAATATCGGTTATCTCGATTGCAACATAGTAACCCTTGGCAGGATTGCTAAGTTCAACCAGTTTACCCTTTGCAGTCTTGTCGGGGGTGAAGGTATAAACGAGATTTTTGCTCTCAAACATTTCGGCGAGCGAATCTGCAACGTATACCTTATATCCGATTTCCTCTTCTACCTTGCGAGCAACTGCAACGAAAGAGTTAATCTGCGAATAACCATTAAGCTTGAATACGATTCTTCTATTCAAAGCATTGTTAACGTCGGCATGGATAGCAAGAGAGTTATCGGTAAGCTTTTCGATAGAATTATTTCCGCTGGGGAGAATGTTGGCCGTGTGGCCATCAAAGGTACCATTGGTATCGGTGTACCAATAGGTCGGAAGTTTACCTGTGATGAGGTTCTGATTTGCCATATCGGCAATGATCTCATCGGTAATGGGAGTAATTGCAGCAATTACATCTTCGAATTTGCCCCAAGCGGCAAACTCAGCTGCGCGAGCGCCGCTTATAGTATCATCACCCGAAGCGCCATCGGTATATTTAATGCCGATATACTTGCCCTTGGGCTTGTTCTGTGCAGTGAATATAATCTTCTGCGAACGGCTCTGCGGGTTAGCAACATTTTTCCACTCAAATACGCGATTAGTTGCGTCATAGAGGGTCTCAAGGTTGCTGCCAACATAGATTTCGTAATCATCGCGGAGTGTGGTAACATAGCTTGTTTTGCTGTGCCAATACTGGAATGCATCGATGGTTGCAGACTGCGGAAGAGTAAAGGTTACAGTTTCCTGACCTGCAGTTCCAACATTATAAAGCTCGATTTCCGAGAAAGTGCCATCAGCGAAGCATTCCTTGCGGCTACCTGCACTGGGGATATCGGGTGTTAAACCAACAAGAAGGTTATTAGCATAGGTGTAATCACCTGTTGTGTCGTAAGCGTGGGCTTCGGTAAAGTGGGTGTTGAGCGCATACGGTGCGGGCTTTAATTCATCCTCAGAACCGTAGGCAGCGATTTCAGCAAAACGAGCCATGGTGTCTGAACCACCGGTACTGGTGATAAGCATACCAACGTAGTAGCCCTTTTTGCCAGCAGGAATATTGATAACCTGAGCGCGCATGGGATTCTTAGCATCTGCTACGTGCTTATAGGCTAAGTTATCGGCTGTGAAGAGAGTATTAAAATCATCGCCAATATAGAATTCGTAGGAAGCTTCATCTTCATAGCTGGTTCTGTTATAAACTAAGAGATGATCTATAGTGGAATAATAATCAAGGTTCCATACGATATGAGCATTAATAGCATTAGCGATATCGGCGTGTTTGGAAGTATCATCATTGGTCAGAAAATCAGAGTTGGCTGTGGCGTTGATGTGGGTGCCGTTGAAAGCTGCGATATATTTCTTTCCGGAGAGGAGGTTGCTAGCCTTAAAGGTGTTAACGAAATCGGTTGCACCTGCAGTTGTAGAGTCCTCTATGAAAGGCTTGGTGGCGATATCAGCTCCCCAAACAGCGAATTCTGCCATACGGGAGCTGCCGCCATCCTTATCAAGATAGTCAGGATCGGTAAACTTAATACCAACGTACTTACCGATAACTTCCTTATTGAAAGTTACATCCTGACGCATAGAACGAAGCGAAGCAGCCGCATCCCAAGCGAAAACCTTATTGGCAGCATTATAGAGGGTTGCCTCATCAGTGCCTACGTAGATTTCATAGGAATCCTTACGCTCGGTGTTCTGATTATGCCAATAAGACAGCTTTTCAATCTCATAGACGGTGCCGAGCTTGAAGGTTACGGTCTTATCGGTTGCTTTACGATACTCAACCTGGTTGGAAATGTTACCATCGTTGATATATTCCTTGTTAACGATATCGTTGCCAGAGAATACTACGGTATCATCGATAACAACGTTCGAGGTGTTTACAAGGCTGTTCTGATAGGTGTAGTCACCATCGGTATCATAAGCCTTAGAGGGACTGTAGTTGTGGTAGAAGAAATTGCTGTCGAGAACATAATCGGGCTTATCGGTGGTATCAACGGTACCTAAGAAAGCGATTTCGGAGATACGATGATAAGCGCAGAGGTTGTCGCAATTGGTTGTATCAGCGTGGGAGCAAGCATCAAGCAGGTTTACACCTACATAGTAGCCGCTCTTTACGTTTTCTGCAGTGAATTCATTATATACGCCGTTATTGGCTGCGCCGTCAGCAGCGGTATAAGTATGAACCTTGTTGGCGGCCGAGAAAAGGGTCTGCAGGTCGTTGCCTACGTAAACCTCATATTCGGAATGGTCGCCTGCACTGTTACCGGTTGCACGGTTGAAAAGCATAAAGCCGGTTACGGTTGCTTTACCGTCAACAGCCCAAGCTACGTGGATGTTTTTATCCAAATTTGCGCTGTCGCTGTTAACTTTGCCTGAGTAGGCAATGTCTCCATGGCCGGTGTCAACGGTGCCATCGGTAAGTTTGGTCATACCGGTGGTATTCATGTCAGTAAGACCAGCAAAAGAATTGTCGCCATAGTAATCGCCATAGAGCATTACTGGCTTTTTGTCTTTGATAATTGACTGAGCTGCGTATCCATTTGCTTCATCGAGCGATGTGATAGGAGTATCAACTATCGGGGTCGATGCTATAGCAGTCATAGGAACTACGAGAGCGCCTACGAGGATAAGCACGGAAACCGCAACAGCGATCAGTCTTTTAGAAAAACTTCTGTTTTTCATGTTTTGCCTCCCTTTTTTATTTCCCACGGGCGGCTTTTGCCGCCCACGGGATAAAGTTCTTTAAAAATGTCCGTTAGGACAAAACATTTAAGAAAAATGTTTAAAGAAAATGGTTTACGATATTATCCTGCTACGCAAGCAAGAACGCCTGCGAGGTAAACGGGACCGTCAACTGCGGTAATAGAAATTGTGATATCCTTGGCTTCGCCGTTATAGAAACGGGTACCTTCAATTATACGGGACTTCTCTGTAGTGAGAGAGTCCTTATAGTAAGAAGTGAAGGTGCCTTCGTTAAGAACGTTGCCTTCAGCATCGGTAACAACGAAGGTGGGAGCCTGGCTGCCGTTAGCATTTGCTGCTGTAAGGGGCAGAACATCTATTGCCTGGCTTACTGCAATAATAGCGGTAGAACCTGCAGGAATGGTGTAGATACCATAGTTGTGATTAGCTCTAATGTCTGCGTTGCCGCAATTTGCAACATTGGATTCGAAGCCTGCACCGCTGATGCCAATGGGGGTGTTGCCTGCCTCGATATCCTGAGACTTATAAACAGTTGCGGTATCATCAATGTATCCGCCGAGGCGGGTCATCGGAACGGTCGGGATGGGTGCGGAAACGGTGGGCTGATTTTCGATATCAGCCATTACGCTATAGATAAGGTTTGCAACAACTGCTGCTGCAGCGTTGTGACCCTGATCGTTGGGATGAACAGCATCGCCAGTGTTATAGTTCATGCCATCGCCCTGTCCGTAAACGGTGGTGTCAAAGTAGGCATTAAAGAGACGGACCTGCGGAATATCGTAGAAATAGCCGATATTCTGATGTGTGGTTGCCGAGCCTTCTGCACGGATAAAACTACTATAGACTTGAAGGTTATGGAGAGCGATAACCGCGATATCCTCAGAAAGGAGACGACGGATAATGTCTTCATAAGCGGCTATACCCTGAATATCATGACGAGCATCATTGATAGCGTATTCGATGATTACAAGGTCGGGGTTAAATCCAAGAACATCCTGTTCAAGACGGTATGCGCCAAAGGTTGCACCAGTTGCCGCAATACCTGCATTTTTAACGGTTACCTGACCGGGGAATGCAGCGTTTAAGAAATCTGCAACGAGCTCAGCCTGGCCGTGCTTATCGGTTGCGAAGTAGCCCTCGGTTATGGATCCGCCGAGCTGAACGAGGGTTACATTCTCGCCACGCATGAGCTTGCGGATAACTGCTGAGAGGCGGCTGCTGTCACCTAAAGTGGTAACGCCATTATCAAGCCACTCCTGCTCAAAACCATAGGTGGACTTAACGTTATTGATCCAAGCGGCTGCGCCACTAAGTGCTGCCGACTTATCGGCGGAAACATTATTCTTAGAAGCAACGAGCTCTGCCCATACGGTATCGATTGCGCCGTTATATCCCTTGTTGGTTATATAATCGGTATCGTTTTCGAATATGCTCTTATACTTCTTAGCAGCAAGACGCTTAATCTGTGTTACAGAGTAGCTGTAAGGAGCAGAATAATAGGTTGTGCCATTCGAAAGAGTTACATATGCACGAGCAGTAAGTTTGGTGGTAGCACCTACGGTATCAGCGCCGGAGAAGGTGCTGTTAGCGCGGATGCCCTTGAAGCCTGCAGTGTCATAAGCGTTTACAATATCCATAACATCATCAACGGTTGCAGAGGATTTGGATGCGCCTGCGGTGTCGAGGGTGAGCTCAGCGCCTGCAAGTGCGGTAGTCGGGTAAACGACGGTACCAATGTCGGTTATGGTCTCGGTCATGATACCTGCGGGGAAATAATAGGTTGCATTATACTTAAGGGTCTTGCCGTCATCGGTGATTTCTGCGCCGTTAAGCTCAACGAAATCAGCAGCCTCACCGCCGATAGTACCGAATGCGGCGATCTCGGAAATGCGGTAAGAGTCGGCGTTAGGACCATGACGAGTATCGGTAAGACGGATTGCTATATAGCGTGCCTGCTTTGCCTCGTCAAATGTGAACTTCTGGCCGAGGGAGTCGGGAACAATGTTATAATCCCAAACTGCTACAGGAGCCTCGAACATTGTATCGTAATCGGCGCCCATATAAACCTCATAAGAGAACTGGCGGTTTTCACAGGTCATCCAGAATGCGAACTCGTTAATGGTGGAAACGTAGCCGAGGTCATAGAAAAGCTCGCTTCCCTTTGCCTCGTTATATGAGGTGTAGTTAAAGTCGTAGTGCAGGTTGGCAACGCCATCGGTTACACCATCAATACAGTAAAGACCTGTGGTCTTATGGGTAGAACCATAGAATCCGGTGGTTGCCTTAAGGCCACGAAGAAGGTTAACGTCGTCTGCATTGGTCTTTGCCGAATCGGCAGAAGCCATAGCTCCAATGGAGGGCGCAAGCTCATAGCCCATATCATCCTGAACACCAAACGCAGCGACTTCAGCAATACGAACATTGCCATCAGTATAGGTAGAATCTGTTACCTTAATACCAAGGAATAGACCCTTCTTGGTGGGATTGTTATATACGGCTGCCAAACCTACGATTCTCGGTGTGGCGGTAGCATCAGAGAGGTCAAGAATGAGGTTTTCCTCATTATAGAGGGTTGCCTGGCTATAACCAAGGTAAACCTTATAACCATCGGAATAATCAGCGCCCGCCCAAATATTTTTGTTGTTTCGGTTGATGAAAAGAGTATCTATAGTTGTGGGAGCACCCAGGAAATAGGTGAGCTCATAGTTAAGATACGGACCATAGAACTCTTCATTGTTGGTGGTTCCATTAGTAAGCTTTTCAACGTTAGATGCAGATATCGAAACGGTGTTTCCGCTTGCATCCTTGGCTGAGAAGGAACCAGCCTTGAGAAGGTTGTTATCAAGGGTTATGTTTTCATTGCCCAAGCGTGTTGCCCATTCTGCATAAGTGGTACCTTCGCCGAGATTTTGAGCGTAAACCTTAGGATTGGTTTTAGCATTCTTAGAGGTTTTTCCATAGAATCCGATTTCGGAAATACGGATACCTGTGTTATTGGAGTCTGCTATACCACCATCGCGGAGCCAAACTGCTACATAGTTTGCGCTCTTTACATCGTCGCCATAGAACTCAACATACTGACCGCCAACCTTGCAGTACTGCTCAAGCGGATAGGTAGTTGAGGGGTCGCGCTCGAACTTATACTCGTAAACCTTATTATTTACATCGAAGAGAGTATCGAGTCGGTCAGATGCGTAAACCTCATAAGAGGTTAAGTATTTCTGCGAACGGTGGTTATAAAGAACGAAGCTTGTAATATCTGAAGTCTCAGCTAACGACCAAATAAATTTACCGTTAGTAGCATTAGAAAAGTCTGTGTGGTTAGTGCTAACAAGACCATCAGAGAACTTTGTATTGCCTGCACGCGGATAGGTTTTAGCAATTTCACTCATATTGAACGAATCCCCGGCTACACCGGTATCGACATAAGCAAGTTCATAGGTTCTATCCTTGATAAGGTTAGTGTTACCTGTAACGTCGGTCGCGGTTGCCCAACGGTCAATAGTGCCCGTTTGGTTGCCTTCGCCGAATACCTGAAGTTCACCAAGACGAACAGTTCTATCGTTTTTAGTGTTTTCGGGAATGAGCTTGAAGCCTACGTAGGTACCAACGTAGTTTCCTGTGTTGGAAAGGAGAACTCGGGTTCCGTATTCATGTCCATCAGCCTTATATGAGCGACCCGAAGCAACGGCGTCACCATCATAAAGCGTGGCAGGGTCATTACCGATGTAAATTTCCCAATCAAAACCACGAGTATCATCAATGGTGCCCGTGTAAACCGCTGCACCGGTAACCTTGGTGAGGGAATCGAACTTATAGGTGAACTGATACCAGCCTTTATTAGCATCGCCATAGGTTGCGCCGCTGATATCGGTCTTGTATGAGGTGGTACGTTCATATTTTGCGTCGGTCAGTGCGGTAAACAAGACCTGACCTTCGGTTGCTGAGTATTCCGTGCCGGTAGCTTTGGTAGTTGTATTACCAACTGTTGCGGAGAAAGGAAGGTCGCCTGCGATAAGGCTCTCTGCACCATCATTTGCAAGGTTGCGCATAAGAACGTATCTATTGGCATAAAAGGTTGCGTTCTGTTCTGCTACCTTCTCACCATAAAGAGCAAATTCACGAATATAAATCGTTCCATCGCCGTTGGTATCGGTAATAAGCATACCAACAATTGCGCCCTCTACAGGTGTATCGAGTGTTATGCTGTAATGACCGGCTGCTGTGTTTGCCTCATCTCTCGTATGAGTGTAGGCAAGGTTTGCTGCATCAAAGAGGTCAACCGAATTGCTCGAAACATAAAGTTCAAAACCAAAATCGTACGCTTCATCAGTTTCTGTCCAAAGTTCAAAGGCATCAACGCGTGCATAGTTATTGAACATCCAAACGATGTTTTGACCCTCGGCACCGTCACGGAAGCTTGCCTTATCCGAGGTATTACCATCGGTGGTCATCTTCATGGTCGCGTGATCGGATGATGCATAGGTCAAACCGGTGGAATGCTTAGAGTAGGTTGCGGTTTGACCATAGATGAGCGAATCGGTAGGTTTGTAACCCTCTGCCGAAACGGTCTGAACCGTCATAGGAATGAATACTGCCGATAAAAGCAGTAACATGCTGAGGAAAATTGCGGAAAGCTTTTTAAAGTTTTTCATTATATTTTCCTCCTTAATCAATAGTATCGGCATTTTCATCATCTTCAGTCCATTCGTCTCCGCCGCCAAGTTCGCCGCCGAGAGAAAGAACTGCGATGTTCTGTGCAAGCTCGAGCATGATTTTGTTCAGCTCGGGCTCACTGTAAAATTTCTTCATACTAAAAATTTCCTCCTTATTTAAGACCTGAATGTGTCATTGTTTCCATAACAGAGCTTTGCGAGATGAGGAATACGGCTATCGGAGGTATTGCCATTACAACACCAACCGCCGCAGCTGCGCCCGAACGGGCCAAACCGCCTGCCGAAATGCTGGTGAGTACACTTGGAAGCTGTTTTAATTCTTCACTGAAAATGTACTGCGTTCCCGTGCTGTTCCACATGGTCTGGAACGTGAAAATCACGAGTGTGAGCAATGCGGGTTTAACACTGGGAATTACTATTCGGAAGAATATTTTATATTCTCCCGCACCGTCGATACGGGCGGCTTCAAGGGTTTCGTCCGGAATGGCGGTTACTATGAACTGGCGGATGAGGTACACGCCCATCGTGCTCGCCAGGGTGGGAAGTATCATCGCGTAGTAGGTATCTACCATACCGAGCTTTGCAATGATAATGTACTGCGGGATCGCTGTTGTGTCTCCGCGGAACAGCATCGCCATAACTATTGCCTGCGAAATTATGTACATCGTTGTGTTCTTGGCCTTGGCAAGCGGATAAGCTGCCATAGTTGCGATTACGAGGTACAATAACGTGCCGACTGTGGAAACTGCGATACTGTTGAAGAGATATCTGGAGAAAGGTACCCATAGGTTATCTGCCAATTTGAATAACTGCTTATAGTTATCAAAGGTTGGGTGCCTTACGAAGAATCTCGGCGGGAAGGCGAAAATCTCATCGATAGGCTTCAAGGACTGAACGATGGAGTAGACCATTGGCAATATCATAAATACTGATATTCCAAGCAAAAACAGAAATACTCCAAAGTTACCCGCCTTGGAACGCGAGAGCATTACCTTCTTGCGCGAACGACGCTCAAACTTAATGCGTTCCCAAAGAGTTGCTACTTTGCTTGACATTCTTCTCTGACACCCCCTTAATCCATAAATTTACGGAGCACCTTGCTGCAGAACAACCATGCAAGTAACATCATGGCGAATAGAATTACAGAAAGTGCCGATGCATAGCCCATTTCGTATCTCGTGTGACCAAAGTCGGAGATGTGAAGGAGTAGCGTATGCGTTGAGTATTCGGTACTGGGGTTACCGGTCAGCGTCGAGCTGACGGCGCCGGTAGCGAAAGCACCTGCAATTGCGTTTACGGCACCGAACATAAGCTGGGGACCAATCTGCGGGAAGGTTACGTAATAAAGTTCCTGCCAGCGGTTTTTAAGTCCATCCAGCGCTGCAGCTTCATAATAGCTGCGATCGAGTGCCTGGAGAGCTGCGATAAAGGATAAGAAGCCTACGCCGAAGCTCATCCAAAGGGAAACGATTATTACTATCGTGAAGTTATAGTTCGTATCCGTAAGCCACGAGATGGGGTCTCGAAGGATGCCCATCTGAATAAGCAGATTATTCAGGAATCCGCGGCGGTCGGGTGAGAAGATATAAGTCCAGAGGAAGTAAATGTTTCCTGCCAGTGCGGGCGAATACACCATGAAGGTGATGAGGGTTCTCGGTCCCCTGCTCAGCTCGTTTATGAACCAAGCTACAACGAAGGAAATCAGATAGCCGCCCGGGCCAACAACAAGTGCCAGCACCAAGGTGTTCTTAAGAGCTATCATAAATACTTCGTCACCGGTGAAGATTCGCCAGTAGTTATCAAAGCCGATGAAATCGGGCGTTTGAACCATGTTGAAGTTGGTGAAGCTTAAGACTATTGAGGAGATGATGGGGATTACCATGAACAGCGTGAACGCTAGTAGGAACGGAGCTATCATGGAATAATAAGCCCATTTTTTTCCTGTGTCTTTATTGCGCTTTTTTATTTTTTCCACTTATCATCCGCCCCCTTTAGTCTAAACCGAATTCGGCACGCTTGCGCGCGATTTCTTCGTTAATGTCAATGTTATAAAGCAGAAGTGCGCGTCTTATGGTTTGTTTCTTGCTCATAGCAGCACGCGCCGCACTTGTGAGGGAACGAGATACTAAGTAGTTACCGGGAATCTGCTCCATGTTGACTGTCCACTTATAGGACTCTTCGAGAACCTCAAGTTCTTCCTTGGTCCAGCCAAGGTTGCGAAGAGCTACGTGGTTTGCCGGAGCACCACGGGCGGCTACACCAAGTATCGCTTCGAGTTCTTTGCAGTAGCGGGTCTGAGTTTCAGCCGAGGTCCACCACTTAACGAACTCAACGCATTCATCTGCAACGCCGTGATCGACTGCCGCCTGA
>JAZOPP010000052.1:0-10012 GCA_045655625.1 Acutalibacteraceae bacterium | reverse complement strand
CTCATCCATAGTTGTGGTTGCGGGAAGGGCGTATTTGCGGGATTCGATACCCGTATATTCACAAGCCTTTTCCTTGTTTGCAACGTATATTTTAGAGGCGGGGTCATCACCCACGATAATTACTGCCAAGCAGGTGTTTATTCCCTGCTCGCGCAGGCGGGCAACCTCAGCCTTTACACCGTCGCGCACGGCGGCGGAGATTTTCTTACCATCGATTATTTTTGCCATTTTTATTCCTCGCTGTTTACTTCTTTTTCATCCATTACGTCGGCGAATACCGATACGTATTCGGTATCTTTGGGCTCCTTTTGCTTACGCAGAATAAGCACCGTGCCAACCACACCACCAATACACAAAAGCACTGAGAGAATGGTTGAGATGCGGAAAGGACCGCCTAAGAAAAGGCTATCCATTCGCAGCTGCTCGATAAAGGTTCTGCCAAGACCATACCAAACGCAGTAGCCTAAAATCACCTGACCGCTGAACCTGCGCTTTTTGCTATAGATATGCAGCAATAATGCGCCGGTTAAACACCAGATAGATTCATAAAAGAAACAGGGATGCGCCAGCGCGCCCTCGCCCAGCACGGCTTCAACGTTTTCGCTGGTCATACCAAACCAGCTGCTGCCGGTTGCGCTGCCGAAGGCTTCTTGATTTATGAAGTTACCCCAGCGGCCGATACCCTGACCGATAAGGAAACCGACGGCTGCCAAATCGAAAGCATCGAGAATATTTACCTTGCGGATATAGCACATCAACGCGCCCGAGGCGAATGCGCCGATGACCGCGCCATAGATGGCGAGCCCCGAAAAGCCGCCGTTTGAGAAATCGAAAAAGTCGGACAAAGTGAGCACGGGGTCAAACACAATGTAATAAAGGCGGGCGCCTAAAATAGCAACGGGTGCAGCTACTATTACAACGTCCAAAAGACGGTCGGTATTCACACCGAGGCGCTTAGCATTGAGCATACCATAGAGAACG
The DNA here is from genome assembly GCA_045655625.1 of Acutalibacteraceae bacterium. GTDB lineage: Bacteria > Bacillota > Clostridia > Oscillospirales > Acutalibacteraceae > SIG589. The sequence continues at coordinate 9,031 of JAZOPP010000052.1, read as the reverse complement.
GCGAGCATAAAGCCTGAGGCGATTATTATACCGTACCAATATACGTCCCAGCCTTCGCCGAACGGCAGAGTGAACGCCACGGGATTTAAAGTTAGATGAATTCCAAAAATTGTTACTTCCATAGTTTACCTCTTAGGCAGGATAACCGAGAGCACCGAGCACTCACGCGACAGCAGAGAAAGGCGCTGCTCAACATCCTGTTTTGTTAATCCGCGCAGAATATCAATATCCTCAAACGGACCAAAATCTGACATTGCACAATCAACGAGGCTCATAGTGATTGCCTCAACGTTATTATAACGCTTAACTGCGGTTCCGTAAAGACTTCTGCGAGCAGATTCGAAAATATCTTCGGGAATTCCCTCGGCTTTGAGGCGTTCAACCTCGGCACAGATAGCGTCGGCTACTGCGCGTGGGTCATCCGATTCGCCTTGGAAAATTGCGGTTGCATAACCGTTGCCCTGAAAATATTCGCTATCGAACTCATCATTTATGAGTCCCTTCTCTGTGAGGGTTTCATAAAGCGGAGAGGTATCGCCCGCGAGAATATCGAGCATTATATCGCTGCAGATGCATTCCTTTAGCGAGCGCTCACCCTCGCATTCCTCTTTAAAACCAAAACTGAAAAGGGGTTTGGCAATCTCCATTTGCTTTTCAACGTAATTGGTTTTAACGCCATTCTTTTCAAAGAACGCTGCACGCTCGATGGTGACGGGCTCAGCCGCCTTTATTGCCGACGCAACACGTTCTATTACCTCATCGGCGTTTACGTTTCCCGCAACGCAAACAAACATATTGGCAGGATTATAGAATGTTCCGTAGCATTCATAGAGCAGCTCGGCAGTTATATGAGATATAGACTCAACCGTGCCCGCTATATCGATTCGCACGGGATGGTTTTCATACATTGCCTCCAGCATATTGAAAAGCATGCACCACTGGGGACTATCGTCATACATTCTGATTTCCTGGCCGATTATGCCCTGCTCCTTTTGCACCGTTTGCTCGGTGAAATAGGGTGACTGAACGAAATCGAGCAGTATATCAAGATTATCATCAAACCTATCGGCGCAGGAGAAAAGATAGCAGGTGCGATCAAACGAGGTGAACGCATTTGCGTTTGCGCCTGTGGCTGCAAAGCGGGTGAAGGCATCGCCATCCTCACTTTCGAAAAGCTTATGCTCAAGGTAGTGAGCAATGCCCTCGGGAACTGCTACGGTTTTGCCGCCGTTTTTGGAAAAGGCGGTATCGATAGAGCCGTATTTGGTGCCATATACCGCGAAATTGGATTTAAAATCTTTCTTTTCGGCTACGAATATTTTAAGTCCGTTATCCAGCGTAGCGGAAACCACTCGCTCGGCTAAAACGGAATCGTTATATACCTTTTTAATCATTGCTTATCCTCCTTGGGTAAAAGAGAATATACGGTGTGCAGCTTTACTGCCTGCGCTGCCTGCTTTACCTGCTCGGGAGTTACAGCCTTAATGGCAGAGATAAACTCCTCGGGTGTTGAAATAGAGGAATCGAACACACGCGAAGCATACCAGGTGTTTATTGCTTCCTGGCTATCGCCGACCGATTTAACCGTATCGCAGATGTTGCGAATGGAGGAATCAAACTGTTCGGACGTGAAGCCGCCGTTTTTCATGATTTCGAGCTGATTCAATATCTCGGCGCGTGCCTTAGGCTCGTTTGCAGCCTCGACACCTGAATCAACCATCATTATAGCCTTACTTCTGATGGCACTGCAAGCGCAATAATAGCAAAGGCTTAACTTTTCGCGAACGTTTACGAAAAGACACGAATAAGGTCCACCGCCAAAGATATCACTCATAACGGCGATATCGGCGGAGCTTTTCTCATCTCCCACTCTGCCGAGCGAAAAGCCCATAACCAGCTTACCCTGCGCAATATCCATACGCTCGCACACAGTGCCGCCCTCGGTAAGATTCGGCATATTAAAGCCGCCAAATGAGGTTATATTCTCGCGACTGATGGCAGAAAACGCTTTTCCTGCCGCCGAAAATATACCCTCGGGCATTTCTGCGCCGATAACGTTTATTCTGATATATGCGCTTCTGAGCATTTCGCTCCAAGCAGCAAACAGGCTCTTGCCGTTTACCTTTTGCATCCTATCTTCTCTGCCGAAGCGTGGAATTCCAAAAGGATCAGAGCCAAACATAAGCGAGAGGGTTTTGCTGCGGGCATAGCCGCGTTTGTTATTTATCTCGCCGCGAATACGATCAAGCATTTGCTGCTTCTCACGCTCAACGTCCCTTTCGCAAAAAGCCTCACCTTGGAGGGAGGGCGCAAAAATAAGGCTTGCGAGCAGCTCGGCAGCGCGCGAAACAACGCTCTCCCCACCGAGGGAAAAGCGATCGTTTAAAACCGAAACCGAAAGGCTTATGCGCTGATAATCCATAACCTTTACCGAACCGCCCGAAAGGGTTGCACCATAAAGGTTGCCAAGTTCGGTATTAAGCGCGCGGAAGGTTTTATATTCATCACTGCAGGATGAAAGCACATAGGGCAGAAGCGCAAAATCTTCATAGCTTTCATCTCTAAGCGGCATATAAAAATTAAAGGAAACGAGGGTGGTGTTGAAGCGGGAATCCTCTATGAAAAGGCCCTCTACGCCCTCGCCGAGACTAAACTTTTGCGGCAAAATAAATTCCTCCAAAAAAATGTTAATAATATTGTAACACATTTGTTACTCTAACGCTATAGAAAAAATGTTAATTTTGTGTTATTATATTAAAAATGTTATTTATGGGGGTGAAATGATGAAGGTTAAACACAAGCGCGGTATACGCATTCAAACGAGAATTATTATCTCGGGTATTACTATTTTGCTGCAGCTTGCAGTTTTTATGGCAATAATATATAACCTTTCTACCAAGCTTTTGTGGATATACTCGCTGATTGAGTTTTTGGGTATGACTCTTGCAGTTTATATCATCAACACCCACACCAACCCATCCTATAAGTTGCCGTGGACCACCTTCATTCTTATTGCACCGTTAGTTGGCGTTCCCGCCTATCTCATTTGGGGCGGCGGCAGAATATATCCCCCGTTCCGCAGACGCATGAAAAAAAGCGAATCGCATTATCTGAAATATCTTCCAAACTGCGATAAGACAAAAGAGCGTCTATTTTATGAGGATGACGGACTCTCCCGTCAGGCAAGCTTTTTGGCGAGTGAATCGGGTTTTCCGCTTTATGAAAATACCTCGGCTGAATATTTATCTCCCGGTGAGGTGTTGCTGCCGCGACTTTTGGAAGAGCTTGAGATGGCACAGAAGTTTATATTCATTGAGTTCTATATTCTTGCTGAGGGCAAAATGTGGAGCCAGATTTATGAGGTGCTTCGCCGCAAGGCCGCCCAAGGCGTTGAGATAAGAATAATATTTGATGATTTTGGTTCCATAAAGCGCCAGCGAAAGGGCTTTGTTAACCGCCTGCGCAGACGCGGAATTTCGGTTGCTATTTTCAATAAGATACGCCCATCGGTTGACCTGTTTATGAACAACCGCGATCACCGCAAGATAGTGGTTATTGACGGCAAGACCGCCATAACGGGTGGCATAAACATTGGTGATGAATACGCAAACTATATTGACCGATTCGGTCATTGGATGGATTGCGGCGTTATTCTAAAGGGTGACGCGGTGCTGAGCTTCACCGTTATGTTTATGTCGATGTGGACCTTTACCACAGGCAAGATACTCAATGCCGAAAAATATATCACTCAGGTCCCCGAACCGCATAATGGCTATATTCTTCCCTATTGTGACAGTCCCTTAAACAACAGCGACCCTGCCGAGGGCATCTATATGCAGATGATAAACTCGGCAAGCCGATATATCTACATTACTACGCCCTATCTCATAATTGATAACGCCATGATTACGGCGCTCTGCCTTGCAGCAAAAAGTGGTGTTGACGTTCGCATTGTCACTCCAAAAAGACGGGATAAGTGGTACGTCCATCCCGTTACGCAGCAAAACTACGAGCCGCTGCTGAATGCCGGAGTGAGAATATATGAATATACTCCCGGATTTATTCATTCCAAGCTTTTTGTTTCTGATGATGAGGTTGCAACGGTGGGAACCATCAATATGGATTTCCGGAGCTTCCACGATCAGTTCGAGTGCGGTGTTTGGATTGGCTCAAATAGTGAGATAGTGAACATTCGCGACCATGTTAAAACCATTATCGACCGTAGTGAGGAAATAACTGCTGCACGCTGGAAAAAACGTCCATTACTGCAAAAGCTCAAGCAGCACATACTTCACCTTTTCGCCCCCCTGCTTTAGTTGCTTTTTTGTTGACAGTAGGAACAAAATGTTATATAATACATTCGAAAGGCGGTAATATTTATGAAAAACGTATTAAATGTTCTTTTAGCTATTTTCGGTCTGCTTGCAGTTGTTGCAACTGTTGCAGTTGTTGTTGACCGCATCGTTTATCACAACGGCAAGAAAGCTGGCTACCTCGATTGCGATTGCGAAGATGACGAGGAAGAGATCGAAGAATAATCAATAGTTTTTAAAGGGCGTCTCATTTTCGAGGCGCCCTTATTCTTTTATTTTTACGATTTTTTGTATTATTTTACCTTGAAAATAAGTTTTTAATTGGTAAATTTTTGTATTTTTATGCAAAATGCACAAAAAACTGCTATTTTTAAGTTAAAGGCAATACTTGAATTTTTTAGTGGAATAGTATATACTGTGTAACAAAGATACCTTTATATTAAAAAGGGAGAGAATTATATGGAAAAAATTACTGCTAAAGCACTTTCTGAGCTTATTGAGAAAAAACTTTCTCACAATTTCGGCATAACACCCGAGCAGGCTTCGGATGAGTTCTTTTATAAAGCTTGTGCGCTTGTTCTGCTCGATATAATGCGTGATCGCCGCGCCACCTTTAAAAAGAAAATCGAAAAAGAGGGCGCAAAGTCGGTTTACTATCTCAGCATGGAGTTCCTGATGGGTCGCTCCTTCAAGAACAACCTCTTTAATCTTGATATGGAGGACGTTATGCGTAAGGCGCTTGCAACGTATAACGTTAAGCTTGAGAACCTCTATGAGCTTGAGCCTGATGCAGGTCTCGGTAACGGCGGCCTCGGTCGCCTTGCTGCCTGCTTCCTTGACGGACTTTCGACCGGAAGCTATCCTGCTATGGGTTATTGCATTAAATATGAATACGGTATTTTCCGCCAAAAGCTGGTTGACGGTTGGCAGACCGAAATGCCCGATTTCTGGTTGCCCGGCGGCAGCGTTTGGCTTGAGCCCCGACCTGCCTCGGCTGTGGATGTTAATTTCGACGGTCATATAGAGGAGTCGTGGCACGATGGCTATCATAGCGTTGAATACACCGATTACACCACCGTACGCGCTATGCCTTACGACCTTATGGTTGCGGGTAAGGACGGACAGACCGTTAACGTTCTGCGTCTTTGGAGTGCTGAGAGCCAGAAGATAGATATGGCGGCATTTAATCAGGGTAATTACGTTCGTGCTCTGGAGCAGCAGGCTATGGCAGAGGCCATAAGCAAGGTGCTCTACCCCGAGGATAACCATATGGAGGGTAAAGCATTGCGTTTGCGCCAGCAGTATTTCCTCGTTTCGGCATCGATTCAGGATATTCTGGGCAGACATTTGCGTCAATATAACACGCTTGAGAACCTGCCTGATAAGGTTGCCATTCACATTAACGACACTCACCCTGCCCTTTCTATCCCCGAGCTTATGCGTTTCTTGCTTGATGAATGCGGCTATAGCTGGGAAAAGGCTTGGGATATAGTGACTAAAACGGTTGCCTATACTAACCACACCGTTATGAGCGAGGCACTTGAATGCTGGCAGATTTCCATGTTCAAGCATCGTATGCCGCGAATCTACCAGATAATTGAGGAAATTGACCGTCGCTTCCGCGAGCAGGTTATCCGCGAGACAGGAGATTTCGCTCTTGCAGAGCGCACCGCTATTATCCAGGGTGGCGTTATCCGCATGGCTAACCTCTGCGTTGCATCCTGCCATTGCGTTAACGGTGTTTCGAGACTGCACAGCAATATTCTTAAGGATTCGCTCTTTGCGGATTACCACAGAATGACCCCCGATAAATTCACCAACGTTACCAATGGTATCGCTCACCGCCGTTGGCTCTGTCAGGCAAACCCGAAGCTTACACAGTTCTTAAAAGAAAACATTGGCGACGGTTTTGTTATGAACGCTGCCGAGCTTGAAAAGCTTGCCGCATTTGCGGATAATAAGGCTGTGCTCGACCGCATCGGTGAGATAAAACATGATAATAAGGTTCGCTTTGCAAACTATGCTAAGCGTGAGCTTGGTGCCACGATTGATCCCGATTCGATATTCGATATGCAGGTTAAGCGTTTGCACGAATACAAGCGTCAGCACCTTAATGCGCTGCATATTATTTCGGATTACCTCTTTATAAAGAACAACCCCAACGCGCCCTTCACACCCAAGACCTATATCTTCGGTGCAAAGGCGGCTCCCGGATATTTCCTTGCAAAGCAGATCATTCATATGATAACCAGCCTTGCCAAGGTTATTGATAATGATCCGCAGGTTAAGGGCAAGATTAAAATCCTATTCTGCGAGGATTACAGAGTTACCCTCGCTGAGATGATGATTCCCTCGGCTGATATCAGTGAGCAGATTTCGCTTGCATCTACTGAGGCGAGCGGAACCGGTAATATGAAGCTGATGATGAACGGCGCTATCACCCTCGGAACCGATGACGGTGCTAACGTTGAGATTCACGATGCTGTTGGTGATGATAACATCATCATCTTCGGTATGAAGACACCTGAGGTGCTCCGCATTCGCAAGAATGGCTACTCCCCCGCTCATTACTATAATAACAACACCGCTCTGCGTGAGGCTATTGATTTCATCGGTAAGGGTATCGGCGGCAACGATTTCTCGGGTATTGCCAACACCTTAAAGTCGGTTGACCATTATATGGCGTTGGCTGATTTCGCAGATTATTGTGCTGCCCAGGATAAGGCGACCGCACTTTATAACGATCGTGACACCTGGAACAGAATGGCACTTATCAATATCGCTAAATCCGGCATTTTTGCCGCTGACCGCTCTATTGAGGACTACGCTCGCGATATCTGGCACACCACTCCTCTTAAATAACACGGAGGCATTTATGCAGTATTATCCTTTCGATTCGAGAGATAAACTTTATAAACCGCACTTTGGCGCTGTGGCCGCAGAGGAAGCTCTGCGGCTACGGCTGCTTTTGCATAAGGATGCACACGTGCACAATGCTTTTCTCGTAATTGAGCGCGATGGCGAGGCGCCCTTTGAGGTTTGGATGGAGCCAAAAGAGTATCTCGAGGATTACCGTTTTTACGATTGTAGCGTAACACTCGGAGAGGGGCTTTACTGGTATAGTTTCCGCTACGATAGCGATTACGGCACCTTTTACGTAACCCGACACGGCGCTTCGCTCGGTATTGTATCGAATGACGGCGGTAAGTGGCAACAAACGGTTTATGATAAGGACTTTTCTACGCCGGATTGGCTTAAAGGCGGAATTATATACCAGATTTTCCCCGACCGTTTTGCCGCAAGCGGAAATGAAAAGCAAAACGTTCCTGAAGACCGTTTTTTACAGACCGATTGGTCCGCTCAGCCTGCTTATCTTCAAAACGGAGAAAAGCGCAGCCTTGGCAACGATTACTACGGCGGCGACCTTGCAGGTGTTACCCAAAAGCTGCCATATCTTAAAAGTTTGGGTGTGAACTGCATTTACTTTAATCCCATTTTTGAGGCGCATTCAAACCATCGCTATAACACGGCGGACTATTTGAAAATCGACCCCTTGCTCGGTGGCGAGGAGGAATTAAAGCAGCTTTGCTCTGAAGCACGTAAAATTGGCATAAATATCATCTTGGACGGTGTTTTTTCCCACACGGGACATGACAGTCGATATTTCAATAAAACGCGCAGATACGAGGAAAAAGGAGCGTATAACGATTTTTCCTCACCTTATCGCTCATGGTTTAATTTCCACAACTGGCCTGATGGCTATAGTTGTTGGTGGGGCGTTCCTTCCCTGCCCGAAACAAACGAGAACGACCCCTCTTTCACCGAGTTTATAACGGGTGATGGCGGTGTTCTGCAATACTGGATGGATTTAGGGGTTAAGGGATGGCGACTTGACGTTGCCGATGAGTTGCCCGATGAATTTATTGATAATATCCGCCGCGCCATCAAAACCAAGGATAGCGATGCCTATCTGCTTGGTGAGGTTTGGGAGGATGCCACAAATAAGATAAGCTATGGCTATCGCAGACGTTTCTTACGCGGAAGACAGCTCGACTCGGTTATGAACTATCCGCTTAGCGAGGGTATTATAGCTTTCTTGAAGGGCGGTGACGGTGATAAGCTTTGCGACACCATTTTATCGATTCTTGAAAACTACCCTCTTCCCGCAGTTCACACGCTGATGAACCACATAGGCTCACACGATACGGCGCGAATACTTACTCGCCTTGGTACCAACGAGCAGGGCGACCGTGGCTGGCAATCAACCCGCGTTTTAAATGAATGGGAACGACAGAATGCCAAACGGCTTCTGCTTTGCGCCGCAGCTCTGCAATATACCCTGCCCGGTGTTCCCTCTTTGTTCTATGGTGATGAGGCAGGAGTTGAGGGCTTTGGTGACCCGTTCTGCCGCGCTGCATATCCTTGGGGACAAGAGGATAATGAAATTCTTGAGTTTTATAAAAAACTCGGCGCAATTCGTCGCGAATGCGATGCGCTCGCTGTGGGCGAGTTTATCCCCCACCTTTGCAGACTTGGCATTTTTTCGTTCATAAGGCGCTCGGAAAAAGACAGCATTTTTGTTGCTGTTAACCGTTGGGGCGAACAGGACGAGATTGCCCCGCCCGAAGGTTTTGCCGATAAATCCCCACTCATTGGAGAGGCGCGCGACGGCATAGCGATTTTCCCGCCATATTCGACGATTATAATTAAAAAATAAA
>JAZOPP010000051.1:0-5870 GCA_045655625.1 Acutalibacteraceae bacterium | reverse complement strand
TAATTCCGCAGCCGAGACCAAATATGAGCTTTCCGCCCTTAGTTATCGGGGTAGTGGAGTAATCAGTAGCCATAAATATTGCAGCGATAAGCAGACCACCTGTGAGCAATTCGGCAACGGGAGGTAATCCAAGTGCAAAACTGCCTAAAAATACAGTGCCAATAAAGGCAACGGGAGCGTGCCAGGTGATAACCCTGCGAGCAATGAGGTAAAGACCACCAAGAATGAGTGCAACGGAGCAGGTCTCGCCTAAGCAGCCGCCGTATCGACCGAGCAAAAGGTCGGCATTCTCGGGCAGCAATCTCTCGGCGCCACCTTTGATAAGCGCAAGGGGAGTGGCGCTTGCTATCGTATCGGCAGGGTAGTGGAAGGTTGTCATAGTGGTGCCAAATGATAAAAGCATCATAATGCGTGCGGTTATTGCAGGGTTTGCAAAATTTTGGCCAATGCCGCCAAAAAGACATTTAACAACAATTATTGCAAACGCAGAACCGACAACCATTTGCCAAATAGGTAGGGAAACGGGTATATTCAACGCAAGCAATATTCCCGTTACAACGGCAGAAAGGTCATATATGGTTGTTTCCTTTTTGCAAATGAGATTAAAAAGATATTCAGATACTACCGCAGTAGCAACGCTTACTGATAATAAAAGCAGCGCGCGGAAGCCGAATAAAAGCACTGAAGCGACCATAACCGGAGTCAAAGCGATGATAACGTCCAGCATAACGCGTGTGGTGGTGTTTTTACTGCGGATATGAGGAGAGGTTGAAACTATAAGTTGACTCATTTTGTCGCCTCCTTTGCTTTGGCGTTGCGAAGCATAGCCTTTGATAGTTTATTACGTTGAACGAGCGGCTGCTTGGTAGGACAGGTGAATGAACAGCAACCACATTCCATACAAAGATTTACCTTGAGTTCTTCCAATGCAGCGATATCGTGATTGCGATATGCCTTGGAAATTAAAACGGGGTTAAGCTGCAACGGACACTGCGAAATGCACTTTCCGCAACGGATGCAGGGTGTGGTTTTAGGTTCTTTTGCATCCTGCTCATCTAAAGCAATTATTGCGTTGTTATTTTTGAGTATAGGCATCGATAAATCATTCACTGCGATACCCATCATGGGACCGCCATACAGAACTTTGCGAGGCTCAGCCTTGAAGCCTCCACAGAAATCTATAACGTCGCTGATAGAAGCGCCGATGGGGACGATAACGTTTTTAGGCTCGGCAACTGCGGAACCGTCAACCGTTATGCACTTATTAACCACGGGCATTCCCGTGAGTATATATTTCGCAATTGCCGCGAGGGTGGTGCAGTTCAGCACAACAACACCAACGTCTATTGGCAGTTTGCCTTCGGGAACAATGCGTTTAACCGTGTTATAAATTAGCACCTTTTCGCCGCCTTGCGGATAAAGCGCGGATAATTCTTTAACGTGAACATAGGGCAAATCCAAAGTCGCCGAGTTGAGTGTTGCAATGCATTGTGGCTTGTTTTTCTCGATTCCAATAATGATGTTGTTTGCATTTAAATGCTTATTGAGCAGTTTAATACCTTCCACAACGTAGTTTGTTTCGTGCATCATGGTATAGGTATCGCTTGTTATATAGGGTTCGCATTCTGCACCGTTAATAATAACGGTATCGATGCGGGTTGTATCCTTAACGTCGAGTTTTACAGCGGTTGGGAATCCTGCTCCACCAAAGCCTACTGCGCCACTTTCTTTAACTGCGTAGATGAAATCATCATAGCCATCTATTTTCTTAGGCTTGGTATCGCAAGGTGTCATTTCACCATCGGATGCAATAACAATAGCGGAGCAGAAAGCGCCACTTGTTAACTGTACCTGTTCTATCGACTTAACAACACCCGATACACTCGAATGAATCGGAGCTCCAACGTATCCGCCGGCTTCTGCAATCATTTGACCGACCTTTACGTTATCTCCAACCTTAACAATAGGGGTGGACGGCGCACCAATGTGCTGTTGCATCGGTATTGTAACGAGAGCGGGAGAAGGCATTATTTCTGCAGGTTCTTTTGCGGTGTTTTTAAAATGCGGAACCCTAACTCCGGAAAGCGAAAATCGTAACATAACAACACTCCTGTGAATATAATTACTTATAATAAATTATATATACATAATAGCATTTTGTCAAATAAACTGTTGGTAGCAAATTTTGTTGAATTTTACTTCATTTGGTCGTATAATAGGCTTATCATTTTTTATTGGTGTAGCTAATTATGATTAAAAGAATTTTTTCTCTGATTTTCGCCTTTGTTTTAGGCGCGATGTGTATGCACTCGGTTGATGCAGAGGAGCAAACCACGGTGCATTATGTGAGCAATGAGCACGACCTTATACTTATGCATGATTTCCCCGACCATAGTTTTTATTTAACGGAGGATATTTATCTATCCAAAGATTGGGCGGTATGTGGTGTAACCGAAGAAGAGGCATTTTGTGGTCTGCTGGATGGACAAGGTCATACGATAACGCATGTTAACGTGGATTCCAACAGTGGCATCGTGGCTTTTATCGGTTACCTTAAAGGAACGGTTAAATCGGTTAATTTTATCAGAGCCGAGATAAAGGCAGAGGATGCCGCGGTTGTTGGCGGCATTGCTGCATATAACCTCGGAACTATAACTGATTGCAGCATATCGGGCAAAATTATTCGTGGAACAATATCGGTGGATAAATGCGGCATCGCAGCTGTAAATAAGGGTGTAATTTCTAACTGTCGCGATAACACGGTAGCAGAGAATAACGTTTCCAGCACTTCACCATCAAGTTCTGCCATAACAGTTTCAAACCCATCGGCTAACGTATCGTCCCATGTATCCGATAACACAACTTCCACAAATAGTATAATTACCCAAATCGAGTATAACAATTCCTCAAAGCCGCTTCCAAGTAGTTCGGTTACAGCGTCAGCGAATGATGATAGAGAAAATGTCGTAGAATATTTTGATAGAACTCAATATGATGATGGCAAAAAGGTAAATAAAAACGTTACGATAGCAGTTATATGTATGGTAGCTGTCGGAATGTTTGTGATATGCGGAATGTCGATTTATCGTGAAATTAAAATTACAAAACTGGAAAAGCAGAACAAAAAGAAATAAAAAACGGTACTTCAAGCGAAGTACCGTTTTAATTTTATTCAGTGCGCAATGCAACAACAGGATCCTTCTTGGCTGCACTTCTCGAGGGAATAAGACCCGAGAAAAGTGTAAGACCAACGCTTATGGCTATTAAGATGATAGCTGCAGGGAGTGGTAATATTGCGCTTAAAGTGTTGATACCTGTTAACGAGTGCAGAATAAGGTTGATGGGAATGCATATCAGATAGGTGACGACAACACCTAATAAACCGGCAGAGAAGCCAACTATCATTGTCTCAGCATTGAACATACTGGAAACGTTTCGTTTTGAAGCACCGATGGCACGTAAAATACCAATTTCTTTTGTTCTTTCCTGAACGGAAATGAGGGTTATAACGCCAACCATTATTGAGGAAACAACAAGAGAGATAGCGACGAATGCAACCAAAACGTAGGTTATAGCGTTGATGATAGTGGTTATAGAGGACATCATAAGTCCGATATAATCGGTATATTTTATTTGTTTAACTTCATCAACAGTTTTGTTGTATTCGGCTATTGTTGCGGTAATAACGTCCTTATTTTCAAAGGATGATGCAAATAAGTTTATGGTGGCAGGGGATTCGAGATCCACGTGTCCCATGTTTATGAGATTTTCTTCATAACTTGATTCCGAGAATTCCATGATCTCATCGTAGAACAGAGCGCATTCTGCAGCTGTATATTTTGGTAGGGCATAGTTAAAGGCGGAAAGCAACTGCGCCGAGGTCATAGAAGCCATTTGCGATTTAACCTGCTGAGCGTACTGCGCCTTTATCTGCTCAGTTATCGACTGTGAGAATATTTCTTTAAGATCCTCATCAGACATGGCGGCAAGATATGCGTTAATTTCATCAGCACTTACGTTCATCTGCGAGGACATACCCTGCAGCAAGGCAGCTTCCATATCTTTGCGCGACATACTGCCGAGTACTGCGGAAACCTGCTGTTCTAAGAATGCGGCATCGGGGATGGAACTGATTTCAACGTAGAGCGCGGCCTTTTGGGCATTGCTTAAGGTGTTGACGTAGTTGCGGAAATCGGTTTCTTTCTGCTCATTCGTGAGTGTGCCGGTGTTGCTCTTAAAGGGAAGTCCTGACAAAACATCGGTGTGGGGATTTTCGAGTTGTGCCTTGATGATTTCGGAGCCTTTGGCTTTGTCAACAAGGAAATCAGTGAGCGCCTTGGTATATCCAATGCTACCCGTAAGCATATGAGCCGAACTATCCTCGTTGGGACGTATAATTCCGCTGACCTTAAGAGTCATTGCGTTATCATAAAGATAGCGCAGACCCGCCTCGGTCTCGCGAAGATCGTTATATAATCCCGTAGTCTCATCGTATGCATAGCAGTCAGCATTCAGTATAGTTCTATATTCGAGATTGCAAATTTCCTCGTATGTCCATTTGTATTCCTTGTCTTCGAGAAGGGAACCATTCATGGCGGCATCCATCAATGCACCAAGTTCTGCTTCAGGGAGAAGTCCGAGTGCATAAAGTGAGAGGTCGTCAAGCTCATTGTTTTCATCCAAAACGAGAACAATTTCATTATAATCGTTGGGCCATGAGCCGTAAACAACGTCGTATTGTTTGGTTAGAAGCTCGTTTATAGGTGCGCCATCATTTCCTGTGAGCAGTTCTTGCCATAGTCCCTGCGACATCATACTCATAGAACCCATGGAAGACATAGCACCACCCTGCGACATTGAGGTCATAGCGGACATATCGATATTCATGTATTTGAGAATGAGTTCTTGCATAAGCTGTTCAGTGTCCGAACGAATGATTTTTCCATCTGTGTTTTTGGTGTAGATGAGCATCTCAAGGTTATAGCCGTACTGAATTCCGCTTATTGCGTTATATAATTGCGATTCGGGGTCGCTCATTTTTTCTGCCAAAAACTTTTTAAAGGAAACAAGATCATTTTTGGTTTCTTCAAGACTGTTAAGAGCGTTTATAATATCGTAAATAGCCGACTTTTTGTAAACCGCTTCATCATCGTGATCAACCGAATCTGATTCGAGATTCATAAAGGTCTCCATCAAGGAAGAGAGCTCAACGGTTGTTGCTTCAATGGTGAGAGGATAGGAGGAGAGGGTGCTTTCCTGAACTTCATCGATATATGAGGTCATACCGTGTGAAACTGCTAATATCAGCGCGATTCCGATAATTCCGATGGAACCGGCAAAAGAGGTGAGAGCAGTACGACCCTTTTTGGTGAAAAGGTTTTTAAGCGAGAGCATAAAAGAGGTGCCGAAGGACATAGATGGCTTCTTAGCCTTTTTAAACTTTTTGTTTTTAAGAGCCTCGTTTTTAATCTGGTATTCCTTTTCGATAATTTCTTTTTCCTCATCGCTGAGAGGGGCAGAATCGCTGGTGATTTGACCATCAAGCATGCGTATGATTCGTGAGGAATATTGCTCTGCTAATTCGGGGTTGTGTGTAACCATAATAATAAGGCGATTTTCAGAGATTTTTTTGAGTATCTCCATTACCTGCACGCTGGTTTGTGTATCGAGTGCACCGGTAGGCTCATCCGCCAGAATAATATCCGGGTCATTTACAAGTGCTCGTGCAATGGCAACACGCTGCATCTGACCGCCCGACATTTCGTTAGGCTTCTTCTTTAGTTGATCGCCCAGACCAACTTCCTCAAGTGCCTTTTTGGCTCTTGCTCTGCGCTCAGCTTTAGAAACACCGGAGAGGGTGAGTGCAAGCT
>JAZOPP010000050.1:0-2807 GCA_045655625.1 Acutalibacteraceae bacterium | reverse complement strand
CATAGTCGGTATTTTTCTCAACGGTTATATCATGGTATACCTTATTATTGCGGTGAGTGAGAGCGGCAGAGTGAGTGCCCTCGGTTACCCTGGTATTAACAACTTTACCCGACCACCAATAAGATGCTTTTTCAGAATACCACTTAGCATAGGTCATATCGCCGCCGATTGCCTTATCAAGAAGTAGTCCTGCATTAAGAGGAGTATTCTCATAGCCTGCATCGGGCCAGCGATTGTTTATATTGTACTTAGCCACTAAATCGGTGTTATCATCGGGAGTATAAATAAATACAGGGCTATCGGAAAGTTTGGTGTTACCATCATACCAACCATCGAAGGTGTTTCCATAGTAGGTATTAGCGGTAACGGTAATGCTTTCGCCCTCAGGTACCGAGAAGAAGGTATCTCCGGTTAAGTAACCGCCATAGATACCGTCGACTACATCGATAGAAGTGGTAACATTATAGGTTGGGGTTTCAACAAACTTAGCGGTATATGTGCCATCGGCATAAAATGTTGTGGCCTTTTCAGAGGATACTAACTTACCATCCTCATCATACCAGCCGGCAAACTTGTAGCCGGCGTTGGGTTTAGCAGTATATGTATATACAGACTGATTAGTGGTATAGCGACGGTTTAAAACGAGGCTAGAATAATTGCTTCCAACCTTTGCACCGCCGTTATCAACATAATACACACCATCCGGAACCGGGTCAGCATTTGTAGCGGATACGGTACCATTATCACCGGCAACAGCCGAAATGTGAGATGTTGTAGTAGTGGAAGCCTCGGAGAAGCTTACATTATCAACATAATACTGGGCCGCCATGTTATTGTTTGTACCAAAAGCAATCCACATATTGGCAGTGTCTTCGCCATCGGCGAAAATTGAGGAATCATCGCCTGTTTCGAAAACAAACCAAAAATCAACCCAATTATTAGCGCCTGCGTTTACAGATGAATGAGTCGGCTTACGAACGATCGAATATAGCGTATCCTCTTCTTCAACCGCACCATAAACCGAGTGTGCTGAATAGTTGGTCGTTCCTTCTTTCTCCCAGTGATAGGTAAAAGCAGGAATCTCAGCCGAAGTCTCCCAACCCTTTACAAAACTTTTTTCAGCATGTAAGGAAACATATCCTGTAAATGCAGTATCTACAAAATAATAGGAAGCATGGAAAACATACTCCGTATTTCTCTTAACTGTTACGGGGAAATTGAGAACATCGGCATTGGTAGAAGCAGAGGCAGGAGTTGAATAAAGTGCATAGTTGCCGTGCTGAGCACTGCTGCCTGCAGGAACCGTTGCAACAGTATTTTTTCCACCCTGACCCGCTGTATAATGACTGTTCATATAAGCCATGCCGGCCTTATTAGGAGCCTCAAAGTTACCATCAACAACCTGATTGTAGATATTGAACTTTGCGGTGAGGGACTGAGCTACTGTGCCATTGATAATGGAATTGGTAGAAACGAGGTTTCCCTTAGCATCATACCAACCTGCAAAGGTGTTACCATAATAAGGAATTGCCGCAGAAACAATGTTTTCGCCAACGAGACAATCGGTTGCGCCCTTGATATAGCCGCCCTCGCCCGCCTCTATGGTTGCTACCTCATACATAGTGATATCATCATACATAGTATAAGCAGAGCCATAAACTGTGCTTGCGAAAACAAGACGAGCATTATACTTGCCGTCTACAGCGGTAACGCCGTTGGCTGTTGCCCACTCATCAGCGCTGAAGGTTATCTGATGGTCCGTAAAGTCGCCGGCGGAATAATAGGTCTTGGTTACGGTTACACCATCGGTGTCGTAATCATATCCGGTTTCTTCAAAGGTGAAGGTTTTGGTTGTTACCCAATCAACGTCTTGGGGAACCGAAGCAGCTTCCATGCCGGATTTAGCGTCAACAAACATGTTAACAACTTTTCCGGTTTGGGTATTAACGGTAATAACGTTTGCAGCAATTTTAGCAGAAATTTGATAGCTTTTACCCACTTCTAAAACTATTTCCTGAACCATGGTCTGACCCTGGTTAAGCAAAATAGAACGTGTTTTAGAATAATTGCTATAGTATCCACTGGGAACATGACCAAAGGTATGCGGATAACGAACTATTACGTTGGCATGGTCTGGGTTCAAATCGCGCCAGCCTATAGGCGCACCTACATCAAACTCACCCGTATAGGTGCTTGCAGCCTTATCTTCGGCTGTGTAGGATTCTTTGTCCTTTGTGCCGTCGCCATCAGTATCGATACCGTTTGCGTCGCCGTTAACGATAAGGTTTACGGGACCGGTTGCGACATCTGTTGCAGTTGCGGGTAGGATCATAAGTACGGAAAGCATGCTAAGGATCATTACCGCACAAAGCACGATGCTGAGGACCTTTTTCATAAAAACACTCCTTACTTTTACGCTAAACAACTAACTTCTAGCGCATTATACACAATAATAATATAATATTTTGGAAATAAAGTCAACATTTTATATAAAAACACCCCTATGGTTTTTGCCACAGGGGTGTTTTTTGTTTGAGTTAGATCTCATCTTCGAAAGCATCGCTGCCATCGTCTTCAGGCGTGTCTGTGATGTCTGTCTGACTGGCACCGCAGATTTCTGTAACGAGAGTGAGCTTTAAAAGTTCTGCTTCAGGAGCATTGTATATGTTTTTCATTCTGTCAATCCTCCTTTTTTATTCTACACCATTGGCTTTAAGCACGAATGCCCAAACCTCAGCGATATCGCAGTTCCAAAGAGCCTTGCCCTTAATTGCAGTGATCATAGTTTCTGCGAGAGCTGCCATCTC
>JAZOPP010000049.1:0-1567 GCA_045655625.1 Acutalibacteraceae bacterium | reverse complement strand
CCGGAGGGCCTGATTATTACGGATCTGCCGCTGTCAAGCACGTATTCAAGAAGGTCGGATTTAGGCAGCGTAATAACGGGTTTTTCGCCTGTGGCACAGTTTGTTTTTTCGGAAATAATATAGTTAGATATGGAAGCAACGTTGCTTCCTGCTATGGATTTGGGCGGTTGGGCGCAAAGCTTTTCCATCATCTGGGACATTTTTTCCATTCCGGTCTGACCCTCAAACGTGAAGCTTACCTGCGAGTTGTTGAAATAACCGAACTCTTCATATAATCCGTTTAACACTTCAATAAGATTTTTGCCCTGCTTTTTATAGAAGCAAACCATCTCGCAAATAAGCATCGAAGCAACAACGGCATCCTTATCTCGAACGTAGCCGCCTGCGAGATAGCCGTAACTCTCTTCAAAACCGAACTGGTAGCGATTCATCTCACCCTTAGCCTCAAGTATGCCTATCTGTTCACCAATGAACTTAAATCCGGTAAGAACGTTCATCAGTTCGCAGTCGTATTTATCGGCAATTTTCTGGCAAAGCTCGGTGGTAACTATGGTCTTAACAGCAATCGGGTTTGCAGGGAGTAGTCCTTTTTCGGTTTTCTCTGAAAGGATATAATTCAAAAGAAGTGCACCAACCTGGTTGCCGGTAAGGAGTTTGAATTCGCCACCATCCTTAACTGCGATTCCAACGCGGTCACAATCGGGGTCGGTAGCCAGCAGCAAGTCGGGGGAGAGTGTTTCAGCAAGCTTTAGTGCGCACTCAAACGGCTGGCGAAGTTCGGGATTGGGATAGGGGGCAGTGGGGAAATTGCCGTCGGGCAATTCTTGCTCTGGCACAACCGTTACATCCTTAAGACCAATGCGCTTTAATATGGCGCGAACGGGTTTGTTTCCTGCGCCGTGCAGGGGAGTGTATACAATCTTAATATCACTATTAGCGCAAAGTTCGGCATTAACCTGCTGGGCTTTTACGTTTTCGAGATACGAATCAATAACTTCCTGACCGATAAATTCAATTTTTCCGGATTTAACCGCTTCATCAAAATCGCAGGTCTTAACTTCGGTGAAGATATCAACCTTATTCATTATCGAAAGGACGTATTCGCTGGCTTGAAGGTTTAATTGAGAACCATCAGGTCCGTAAGCTTTATATCCGTTATAGATAGCAGGGTTGTGGCTGGCGGTAATAACAATACCTGCATCACACTTGAAATATCTAACGGCATAAGAAAGCATGGGCGTGGGTGCCAAACGGTCATAAAGATGGGTTTGGATGCCGGCTTCGGCAAATGCAACTGCGCAAACTTCCGCAAAAAGCTGGGAATTATGACGGGAGTCATAACCGATAGCGGCCTTCTTGGGAAGGTCAGTAGTGTTAAGCCATGCTGCCATACCTTGAGCAGCGCGGCGAACAGTATAGCGGTTCAGTCTGTTACTGCCTACGCCCATAACACCACGCATACCGGCTGTGCCAAAGGCTAAATCTTTACCAAATCTACCCTTTAATTCTTCATCATTATTCTTGATAGCTTCAAGCTCATTGCTAACATCTGCAGACAGACCTGCAT
>JAZOPP010000048.1:0-6062 GCA_045655625.1 Acutalibacteraceae bacterium | reverse complement strand
ATGCCCACCATCGCCGCAATTCTGTTTATGGTAGCCTATAATATGAGCGAGTGGCGCGGTCTGGTTAAAATCGTTCGCACCTCGCATTGGAGCAATTGGGTGGTAGCATTCGTAACGCTTGCACTCACCGTAATATTCGATCTTATCGTAGCAATAGCGGTAGGTCTTGCGCTTGCAATATTCTTCTTTTTATTTCAAAAAATTAAAGCAAAAGCCTAATGATAAAACGCAGTTTTCTTAGTAAACTGCGTTTTTCTTTTTTAAAAACTATTTACTTTTTAAGGGCGGATGATATAATAAATTTAAGTAAAATAGTGGGAGGAAATATTATGAAAAAACTACCATTAGGATATTTCGCTATCCAAAGCGATTTTGAAAATTCGCCCAAGGATAGCTTCACCTATCGCGGCGAGACATATGCCGTAGTGGAGGGCGAAAACCTCTTCGGCAACGTAAAAGATGCCGTCAGCGCCGCATATAATGCTGCCGCTCCGAACGAAGTGGTATGCAATCTGCCCTATGAGAGTTTTTCTGCTCCCGTTCTGCTCTTCTCAAGCGGCAAGCATAACATTGAAGCCTTTGACCGTATAAAGGTTTTAAGTTCGCTTGTAATGCTAGGCGAAAAAGCAGGCATAAACCCTAATATTCCTTCCGCAAATCGCTATGAAATGCCCACCCTCAACCCCGAGCGAGGCGAGAATGAGAGTATACTCGTTGGCCACTATTGGTATGGTAAAATCTTTGTCGAAGCCGCAGAATGCGAAAGCCTTATAATGGACGGCTTTATCTCTGCAGGCGTACGCTTTAAGGACGTTCGCAAAACGGGCGGCAAGTTCCGTTTTGAGAGCAAGAATATAATTCACGAGGGTCGCTGCGGCTGGGATCATAACCAGTACAATTTTGTACCCGCAGACGCCGATAGCGAGCTTGACCGCGACGTGCTTTTAGAAAACGTTCGCATAATCGATTTCCCCGACCTTGATTACGGCGGTGCTTTTGCACTCTTGAACGTTCATACGGCGGTGCTCGATAACGTTTGCTTCTCCGGCTCGGGTCAACTCGTGGGCTTCACCAATCTCACCAGCAGCTATTCCAACTGTTCGCAGTTCGATACAACCGAAATCACCATAAAGAACAGCTATATCGCCAACGCAACAGGTGAAAACGGCATCAGCTTCAGCACTATAGGCGGTGAGAATAAGGCATTCAGCGCCACTGTTTCGAACTGCACTATCCTGAACGCCTCGCGCGAGAACGCTCCCGTTATCAACCCCTATTTCACAAGCGATAATCACACTCTCACGATAAGCGATTGCGCCATAATCGATAATCGCGGTAATACATCCGCCGCAGTATCGGTTACCGGCGTTTCCCGTGGCGTTAAGATAGAAAACTGCACCGTTGAGGGCTTCAGTGCTCCTCTTGCCGTGGTTGCGCCTCCGCCCACCGAGGTGCCCGAGTATATCAAGGTAACCGCCGAAACCAACGGCGAGGACGTACATAAAACCATTAAAAATGCCGATTTCTCGGCGCTCGATAAGCACTATGAGGGAACTAAAGCCTACTATGGCGACCAGCACGTTCACACCAAGTGCGGCGGCACGAGTGATGGCTCTTTCCCGATGGCCGACTGGCCCGCCGAGATGGATAATATCGGCCTCGACTTTGCCATAATCGTTGACCATCGCCAGATGCGCGGTTTCTTCTTGCCTGAATGGAATAAGGAACGTTTCCTTATGGGTAACGAACCCAGTGCACGCATTTTGGAGCTGAACGCCTCCGCAGAGGGATATAACAATATCCACTATAACATGCTTGTCCCCAATAAATACGGTCTTGCAATGATATTCGCCAATTTTCCCGAATTCGAGTTCAGGGGAGATGAGCTCACAGGCTCCCACAAGTATCCCGCATTCACTAAAGAACGCTTCATGGAGCTCACTCAGTTTATCCAGTCGATAGGCGGTATGATGGTTCATCCTCATCCCAAAACCATGATGTCCTCAACCGACCCGCTTGATTTCTATTACGGCGAGCATATGTTCCTTGAAACCCTATATGAAACCTTTGAGAGCAATTTCTCGTTCAAAAACTATCAGCTCTGGACCGAACTTTTGGCCCTCGGCAAGCATGTTTATACCTCAGGCGGCTCGGATACCCACCGCCGCCCCTCTAATGCCGTAGTTTCCACATTCTATACCAAGGAGCGCAGCGATACTGCATTCTTTGAGCAGATGAAGAGCGGCGACTTCACGGTTGGCTGTGTTGGTATGAAAATGTTTATCGACGGTAACCCCATGGGCAGCGAGCTCGAATATAAGGACGGTATGACACTCACGCTCCGCGTTGATGATTTCTTCTCCTATCAGTGGAAAGAGAACACCGCCTATGAGCTTCGCATCTATTCCGATAAGGGCTTGGTTTATAAATCGATTTACGATGGCACCAAGCCGCAGGAAATCGCGCTTGAGGTTAAGAAGCGCAACTTCTACCGCGCCGAGGTATTCGATTTAACCCACGGCTACCGTGTAGCAGTCGGCAACCCGATTTGGCTTGATAAGTAAAATAAAAAGCACCTTTGGATTTCCAAAGGCGCTTTTTTTATTCTATTTCACTCACGAGCTCATCAATCTCGCGGCGCTTTTTGCGGCGCAGCTTATCATCATCTGCGGCATAGCCCAGCGTGATAACAAGGCGAACCGTGCCGTCAAGTCCGCAAATTTTGCGTATAGGCTCATCATCCAGCCAACCAATAATGCAGGTGCCCAATCCCTGCGCTGTGGCCTCAGCGGTGATATATGCCGAAAGAATGCCAATATCAATGGAACGGTAATCGTTGTGCTTGAGTTTGGCACCAACAGCCGCCATCTTAGAATAAGGCTTTTCGGAAATAACCAATATCACGGGCGCATCGGGCGCAAAGGAGTTAAGACCCATCTGCATGGTGGTCTTGGCAACCGCGCGTGCAGCATCTCCGCGGCAAACGGTAATGTGATAAGGCTGACAGTTGCAGGCGGAGGGGGAGAGCTGAGCGGCTTTTAGCACGGCATCAAGTTTTTCCTTTTCAACCTCGCGAGCCGAGTTATATTTTCGGCAGGACTGGCGCTGCTTCGCAATTTCTAAAAAGTTCATATATTTCTCCTATTAACCAAAGAAATGCTTTTCTGCACTGGCGCAGAGGAAATGATAAACGGGTAGGTGCAGCTCCTGAACCTTAAATGTCTCGGTTTCGGGAACGCAAATGCAAACGTCGGCGATTTCCTTCATCTTGCCACCCATCTTGCCGGTAAGACCGATAACCTTGATGCCAAGCGCCTTGGCAAGCTGTGCCGCCTTAACAACGTTCTTAGAGTTACCCGAGGTGGTAATTCCGATAAACACGTCGCCGCAGTTTCCAATGCCGAAAAGCTGCTGTGCGAAAATAAGCGAGGGGTCAACGTCGTTGGAATAAGCGGTGGTAAGACCGTTATGACCTGTAAGCGCAAGGGCAGGCAAAGCGCCCTGAAGCTTTCCAAGCATATCATCATCAAGCTCAGGGTTTGCAGCTTTAAGCTCGGCCTTATAATCCTCGTCAAGCGGACGCACACTTAAAAAGCCCTTCATAAGTTCGCCAACAATATGCTCCGAATCGGCGCAGCTACCGCCGTTTCCGCAAACCAGAAGCTTGCCGCCGTTTTCATAGGTGTCAATTATGGTCTTGTCTGCAGCGCAAATCTGCTCACGGCAGGCTGCAAGGCAGGGGTATCTTTCCATAAGTTCGTTAAGCATTGTGTTTACCTCCGTTGTAAACTGCAACCGCAACGGCTGCAAAATCTCCTATTTTTTCGCCAAGTCCCGCAGGAACAACCTCGCATACAGAACTTGAACGTGCGAGTGTTTCACGCTTAATAACCTCCTTGGCAGCAGGCCAGATAAGCTCGCGCGAGCGTGCGAAAATGCTGCCGATTACGATTCTTTCGGGATTAAGTATATCAATAATAACCGAAAGTCCGCGACCCAAGTATTCACCGCACTTGGCGTAAACCGCCAGAGCGGTCGGGTCACCTGCATCGGCCGCATCGGCTATGGTTTTAGCGGTGCAGGAGGAAATATCGTCGGGGTCGAAATATGCAGGCTTTTTGCCCTGTTGGAAAGCCTCCATACCCATCGTGTAACCGATCTGAGCAATACCTCTGCCGCTGCAAAAACCCTCAAAAGAACCGCTCTTGCCGTAACCCGAGGGACCAAAATCAGTAAGGCGGATATGTCCAAGCTCGCCGGCCATTCCGTTTTGACCGGTATAAAGTCTGCCGCCTAAAATAAGTCCCGCGCCCAGACCCGTTCCAAAGGTCATAAATATCATATTATTGCTGCCCCGGCCGGCGCCAAACTGCCATTCAGCAAGCGCACAAGCATCGGCATCATTCTGCAAATAAGCAGGAATGCCAAACTCAGCAGAGAGAATATCGCAAATGTGGATATTATCCCAAAGCGGAAGATTAGGCGGGCAGAGGATAGTACCACTCTCGGAATCAAGCGGACCACCGCACGAAATACCGATAGCCTCGGCATCATCGGCACCAAGCTCGCGTATAGATGTGATAATCTTGTCCAGAACAGCGCTTGGAGCCATATCAATACCGGTAGGGAATTTCACCTTATTTACTATCTCGATGCCCTCAGAACCGATTTTTCCGTGAATTACGGCGCATTTTGTGCCGCCCATGTCAATTCCGATAACAGAACGCATTATATCACCTTTTTAATTTCCTTGTTTATACGCTCGCGAAGCTTGAGCATAAAATCGTTATCGTGGGGGTAATCATCAAAGGTTATCGGCATACCGGCAACCTCCTCGATTATCTCAACAACGCGGTCGTGTCCTACGTAACTCTCGAGCAGTCGCATAGCGCGCAAATCGCAAAGAGCCATAGCGAAAACAATCAAACGGATGGATTCAATAGGACCGTTGCGACCCGGATAAACCGAGAAAGCATCGCCCGAAGGGAAGGAGCTTACGCAATCGGTGATAAGGAAGGGATTGAGCAGATGCTCGCTGCCCTTGCTGTAGTAGAAGTTATAACCCCAGGTTAAGAAGCCCGTGAGGTTATATTTAAAGAGTTGTGTAGCAATAATGCGGTTGCGCGATTGAGGCATAGCCATAAATCTGTTGCTTACCTTATAGGTCTGACCGCAGCAATAATAACCAAACAGGGGAGAAACCTTATTCTCAAGGAACGGGGTAATGTGGTTGATGGAAACGATAGGAGCATCAACCGAGCCCGTGCTGTAGAAATCATAGCTCGAGAGAGCATCAATAATGGTGTAATCCTTAAGAAGCGGCTTAACAAAGCGATATAGCTTCTTATAATGCTCAAGATGATCCTGGTTAGGCTCATCCGAAATGTGGAACAGAACGCGGTCTTCAATGCCGAGCTCCTCAATATGCTTGATTAATGCGGGCAGGAACTGCGAAAGGAAATTAAAGTATTCCTTGGAATCCGATGCCACGTCCCAACCGAAGATGCGCTTTAGCTTGCCATCCACCTTTGCCACGATTTTGGGAGTCTTTTCAGCACCCCACTGTGTAAACAAGTGAGCCATCTCAAACTTCTTTATGCCGCACTTGTCGCAAAGAGCAACCCAGCGGTCGAACTTTTCGAAACCGAAGGTGAAATCATCGCCGGTTTGCTCAATATCAATGAGCTGAACGGTTGGACGCTCGTGACCAACAAAGGTATCAAGCGGGGGAGTGAAGATGGGGGTTAAAATCGTGTTGATTCCGTTGGCAACCGCGGTGTTAACAAACTGCTCAATAAGCTTCCAGTGGCGTCCTGAGAACATTTTTGTTCCATAGTAGGAAGCGATGCAGTCGGTGTGGAACCACTGCGAGAAGAGGAAATCGGTCTTGGGCAGGGTGGCAGCCAAAACCTTAACGGTCATGTGCAGGGTGATGCCCTTCTTGCCATTTTTAAATCTAACAAGACACTCATCGTTCCATTGCGGGTCGTTGATCTCAAAGAATAAATCAACAGGATATTCGCCTGCGGGCATATCCTCAGGCAGGCGGATGGTAACAAACA
>JAZOPP010000047.1:0-10708 GCA_045655625.1 Acutalibacteraceae bacterium | reverse complement strand
TTTTTGGCAAGTCCCAAAAGCGGGTCGGACTTGCTCTGTGCCTTATCCTCGCGATGGTAGGGACCGATTTTATACTGCGCTCCCAGCACACCCGAGATGGCACGCTTTAGGGTATCGCGGTTATGAGCCGAAGCATTCATCAACTCGCGGAACTGCGAGTTATCGCTATCGATAAGCAGGTATTCGTTTCTTATATATGCGCAAGAGCCACGCAGCACAGTGCACATAAGCGGATTTATTTTGGATAGCGCCGATAAAATATCGTTCCATTCCTTAATGGGGCGCTCATTTTCCTCATCAGCAACCGTCGCAGGGGCAGGTGTTTCGGGTTCCTCATCTGCAGGGGGAGGTAACTCATCCTCGATGGGGGGAATATCCTCCTCAGTAGCAGGAGCAGCTTTCGGCTCCTCAGCCTTAGGAGCGGCAGCCACAGGAGTGCCACTCTCAAGCGCTGCTATTCGCTCCTCAAGTGCAGAGAGCGAGGAAGCAAGCTGCGGCGAGCAAAGTTTGATGATGGCCAGTTCCATCTCACATCGGCGTGAGGAGTTTTTCATCTTGGGCTGTGTTTCCTGCAGCAAATCGAGAATAAATATTATCTCGCGCAGCTCATAAAGCCGTGCCTGACGTGCAAGCTCCTTTTTTTCGCTCGCCGAGCAAACGATAGGCTTGGGCTCAAGCGAAACGGTTTTCATTATCATAAGGTTGCGGTAGTGAGAAATAAGCTCGCCGAGCAGACGGGTCATATCCACCGATGCGGCATAAAGCTTATCAATCATCATAAGTGCCTGTTCGGTGTCGCGCTCGCGGATAAGGTCGCAAAGCTTATAAAGATAATCCTTGCCTGCCATTCCGCAAACCTCGGAAACGGTCTGTTCGGTGATTTCGGTTTCGGCTGCGGCGCACAAATCCAGAAGGGATAGCGCATCACGCATACCGCCATCGGCTATCGAGGCGATAAGCAGTGCCGCATCCTCCGAAAGGGAGAGTCCCTCCTCTTTAGCAACAAAGGAAAGGCGCGAACAAATATGGCTCTGCTCAATGCGCTTGAAATCAAAGCGCTGGCAGCGCGATAATATGGTTGCGGGCAGCTCGTTAACCTCGGTGGTAGCGAGAATAAATATAACGTGTGCAGGCGGCTCCTCAAGCGTTTTGAGAAGTGCATTAAAGGCAGCCTTTGAGAGCATGTGTACTTCATCGATGATATAAACGCGGTAGCGGGCGGTGGCGGGTGCAAAGTTGACCTGATCACGCAGCTCGCGCACGTCGTCAACACCGTTGTTGGAAGCAGCGTCAAGCTCCACAATATCCATAACTTCGCCGTTTGCAATAGCGCGGCAGGAATCACATTCGCCGCAAGGGTCTCCTCCGTTCGGATGAGCGCAGTTAACTGCCTTGGCAAGTATCTTTGCGCAGGAGGTCTTACCCGTACCTCTCGTGCCTGTGAACAAATAAGCGTGTGAGATTTTGCCGGTGGCAAGCTCGTTCTTTAAGGTTTCGGTTATATGTTCCTGACCCACAACGTCCGAAAACGTGGCGGGGCGATATTTACGATATAAAGCCTGATACAAACCGACTCACTCCTCCCTTGAAATTTAAAATGCGTACTAAAGTGTACGAACAGACCGATTTACTGCAGCGCATAGGACATCCGCTTAATGCTGCTCGGTTCCCCGCCTGACATGGTTCACGGGGTCCCATCGCACAGGACCCGCCTGTTCGCACGCTTCGGTACGCATTTAACGTTATTATTATAATATAAAACTTTCAAGTTTACAATAGTTTTTAAAAAATATTGTAATTTGGCAACAATAACAGTATAATATAGTTAATATTTAAAATGCGGAAAGTGTTTGTCCGCAAAAGGAGTAAAAATGGATAAGTTAAATGTTTTAAGTCTTTACGATCTATCGCACACCGAAGCGGCACCGCTGCTTTCAGGTGTTTGCTATCCTTGGGAGGCTCTCGCAGGGATAAAGGAATTTATAATCGAGCTTATAAAAACGCTCGACCGTGATGAATACCGTGAGATAGCTGAAAACGTTTTAGTCCACAAGAACGCCGCTGTTGCCCCCACCGCATTTATTGGCGGTCCCGCCGTGATAGGCGAAGGAACCGAGGTGCGCCACTGTGCATTCATCCGCGGCAGCGCGCTTATAGGTAAAAACTGCGTCATCGGAAATTCAACCGAGCTTAAGAACGTTATAATTTTCGATAACGTTCAGGTGCCGCACTATAACTACGTCGGCGATTCGATTTTGGGCTACCGCTCGCACATGGGTGCAGGCTCAATAACCTCAAACGTTAAATCGGATAAATCACTCGTAACTGTGAATGCCGAGCAAAAAATCGAAACAGGTCTTAAAAAGTTTGGCGCAATGCTTGGTGACTATGTTGAGGTCGGCTGTAATTCCGTTTTAAACCCCGGCACAGTTGTGGGCAGAAATTCGAATATCTATCCGCTTTCCTCCGTTCGTGGATTCGTTCCTGAGAGCAGCATCTATAAAAAGTACGGCGATATAGTACCGAAGCGATAAGCAGGTGTTGTATGGAAAAATGGGATGTGCTTGACGCGCAGGGAAGACCCACCGGTCGGCGCGTTAACCGCGGAAGAAGAGCTATTCTTCGCGCGGGAGAATATCATTCGGTGGTCCATATCTGGATAACTGACAGTCGCGGCAGACTGCTTATTCAGCGCCGCTCTGAAAAGAAAAATCTAATGCCGGGCGAATGGGCGGCAACGGGCGGTGCTACAATAGCGGGCGAAACCCCCTTTGCCTCGGCTCGCCGCGAGCTTTATGAGGAGCTTTCCATCCGTTCGGATGATAAGAGCCTTAAAAAAATTGCAACCATCCGTCGCAGAAATTCTATTCTCACCATTTGGCATATAAAGGTCGACCTTGATGAGAAAAAGCTGCGGCTACAGCGCAACGAGGTGGCACAGGTCCGCTGGGTAACGCGCGAGGAATTTGAAAAAATGATTGCCGAGGGCAAATATCATAACTACGGTCGTGAATATTTCCAGGTAGTATTATCGGCAATCTACGGAGAAGGAGAGAAAAAGAATGAGTCTGTCGGTAGAAGGACAGAAATGTCCGGTATGTAAGGCATACTTATTTGATGATGAGGATATAGTTTTTTGCCCCACCTGCGGAGCGCCCCACCACCGTGATTGCTATATGCAGCTCGGTCATTGCGCTTTAGAGGAGGACCACGGCACCGAGCGTCAGTACGATGCCAATAAGGTAGCCGAGGAGCAAAAAGAAGAGCAAAAAGAAGAGCGTGCAGAGCAAAACGCAGCCCCCAAATACCGCTGCTTCCGCTGCGGCACCGAGCTCGAGGATGGCGATGCATTCTGCCCCCGTTGCCGTGCTCCGCGCATGCAGGAGGGCTTTGGTGGCGCACACGCAGGCTTTGGTGGCACTCACGTTCATTTCGGCTTCAACCAGCCTAAATGGAAGGGCGAAACCGTGGTAGAGGATGATATAACCTTAAACGATGTTGTTCCGCTTGTTGCCGTTAATGCTCACCGCTATAGTGAGAAATTTATCATGCTTAATAAAAAGCATCGCTGTTCTTGGAACTGGGCGGCATTTTTGCTTCCCTGCGCATGGTCTTTTTATCGCAAAAATTACGTAAGCGGCGTGCTTTTCGGTCTGCTGCAGATAGCCTCCGCGTTACTTATAATGCCTATGCAGATGTTATTAAACGGCGGTAATCTTGCCGATTCGGCAACCATGAAGGAAATGGTAGAGCTTGTGCTCGCAAACCCCACCACCCTGTGGCTGGGAGTGGCAGGAGCACTGCTCGGCTTGGGTGTCAGCATTTTTGCAGGCGTGTTTGCCGATTATATCTATAGAGGCAACTGCATTGAACGCGCCAAGCGCATAAAAAAGGCTGATGACGGCGAAAAAGAAATGCTGCGCTATAAGCTGGGCGGAGTAAGTCCCATGTGGTTTTTAATAGCGATGATGGCGGAAAACTATATTCCGATTATAATCTCAATGTTTTTATAAGGAGTAAGCTATGGAAGAGCCGCGCTATTGTGAAGAATGCGGAACCCTGAACGAAGCAGAGTTTAAATATTGCAAAAACTGCGGAAGCCCACTGCAGCAACAGAGCGACCCCGATGATATCGGCAGCGATTTTGAGAGAAGTCAAAGCGATGGCAGCGTTGATGGAGTATCCACGCAGGATATGATATATTTTGTGGGCAAGCGTGGCGAAAAAGTGGTTCGCAAATGGAGCGAAATGAGTTTTTTCCGCCGCCGTTTTTCGTGGTGCTGGCCTGCATTTATCTGGTCGTGGTTTTTTGGCCTTGCAGGGGCAGGCTTTTGGTTTTTATATCGCAGAATGTATCGCCTTGGCGCACTGCTCATTGCGGCATCCTTCGCGCTTTCCGCCGCGGGCATTCTGGCGCATTCCGATAGCATAACGGGAATAGTTATCGATTCGGTTGATTGCATCAAGCAAAGCACCGACCTCAAAACCGGCTATGTTGATGAAAATGAGCTATCGCTCCGTTTTGAACTGCTCGCGGAGGGCGAGGATGCCAAAACCCTTTCCGCCTATTCCGAAACGGTAGATATGGTGAATCTCATGATTGCGGTAATAGCGGGTCTTTTCGCGCTTTCGGCATATAAGATTTTCGCCGTTCGCAAAATAAAAAGCTATTCGCGCGAGCTCACACCGCTTGAGCTAAGCCTTGCAGGCGGGACCTCGGGCGGAGCACTCTCACTGGGAATAATTCTTTCCTTAATAGCCGAACTTTCTGTGCTCGTAATGGTAATAATGGGGGCGTTTGCATAATGAAATATACAACTCTGCTCTTCGATAACGATAACACCCTAATGGATTTCTATGCTGCCGAGCGGCAGGGAATAGAGCGCGCCTTCAAAAAACATGGTCTGCCCTATAACGACGAGATTTTAAAGCTCTATAGCGATATTAACCAGTCTTTTTGGGAAATGTATGAGCGCGGCGAGATAGAAAAAAGCGAGATTTATGAGGGCCGTTTTAAAAAGTTCTCCGAGGTAACCGGCTATAAGTTCGATACCGCTGCAATGCGATACGATTACGTTGACGCACTTCGTTTCGGCTATGATTGCATTGAGGGCGCCGTTGAGCTATTAAAAAGCCTTTATGAAGATTATGATATCTACATAGTAACCAACGGAGAACAAAAAACGCAGGACCAGCGCATAGCGCATTCGGGTCTTTTGCCTTATTGCAAGGGCGTGTTTGTCTCGGAGGTAACGGGCTATCAAAAGCCGCATAAGGGTTATTTCAACTATGTTTTTGAGCATATCGAGGAAAAGGATAAATCCAAGATTTTGATGATAGGCGATTCGCCCTCCGCCGATATAGCGGGCGGCATAGCGGCAGGACTTGATACCTGCTACGTTAACCTCTACGGCAAAAAATGTGATGTCACTCCCACCTATGAAATAACCGCACTTAAAGATTTCTATAAATGCCTATAAAAAAAGGAAGGTCAAAAGACCTTCCTTTAATTTATTTTAACATCGTCAACTGAGTTTTCAAGAATAATATTTATAAGTTCGTTCCGTGAGCGATTACTCTCTAAAGACAGGTCGTCTATCTTCTTTAAAGTATCCATTTTAATGCGAACGGAAATAATCTTATATCCATCATCGCCCTTTTTGTTGATTGTAATAACATTTTTAGCCATACATCTCACTCCCGACTATAATTATATTATCGGCAGATATTAAAATATATATTACAAATATATTTAAAACATATTATATTCGTGATTGACAGTGTTTTGCACGGGTGCTATAATTGTTTTGGATAAAGGAGGTTTCTTTATGAATGAAAAAGTAAAAGAATTTTTAGAACGCAAAGAACAAGAAAAGAAAGAACGATTGGCCAAGGAACGAGATGATACATTAATTAGATTGGGTATTAAAAAGAAAGTCTTTACAACGCAAAAAGAATATTCAAAAGAGTATCCATATTATGATAGTAAAACGCAACAGCGTTATGGTTTTGTAGCGGAAGAAATTACGGATGAAGAATATGAACAAATTAAAGAATATATATCCGATCAGCAAAGTGAACGCAACGGAATCGTGGGAATTTTAAATTTTATAGGTTGGATGGTCTTGTTGGCGGGTTTGATAGTGGGGATGAAATTAAGTGAAGAGACACCTTTACCATTGATTATATCTTTTGCCTCTTCTTTTGTGAGTGCAATGATGCTTTTCAGCTTTGCCGAAATAATTAAATTGCTTCAAGCAATAAAAAATAAGAAATAAAAAAATAGCCCCCGTTAACTGGAACGGGGGGCTATTTTTTTATTTATTTGCCTGCATGCTTATGAACGATTTCGTTCATCTTATCCATCTTCTTTTCCATATCGGCAACCAATTTAAACTGGGTGCGGCAACGGTCAAGGTTATGACCCTCGCGATGGATCTTAAAATATTTATCGCCATCAATATGGTCGGCAAGGAAACGCATTCCGCACTCAAGGGTGAGTATCTTAGCCGAGAAAGCGAGCATTTTAATTTCGTTTTCGGTAAGGCTGTGGCACTGCGAGAGGAAGCCTTTGGTGAACTCCTCAAAGAGTCCCAAATCGCATTCGATCTTGGAAAGATCAGTTTCATCCTCAGCACCGGTGCTTGCACCGAAACGAATGCTATCGCCGAAATCATAAAGAGAGAGGCCGGGCATTACGGTATCAAGGTCAATAACCGCAACAGGCTCCTTGGTTACGGGATCAAGCAGTACGTTGTTGAGCTTGGTGTCGTTATGGGTAACGCGCAACGGAAGCTCACCGCGAGCGAGCATATCAACCAAAACGGCGCAGTCTTCTTTTCTTGCGCGGGCAAAAGCAATTTCTTCCTTAACCTCATCGGCTCTGCCTGACTGGTTGGCGGCAATAGCCTTCTCAAGATTTTCATAGCGCTGCTTGGTGTTGTGGAAGCCCTCGATTACCTCGCAAAGAGTATCGGCAGGGAAATCGGCAAGCATCTGCTGGAAACGACCGAAGGCGCAGCCTGCGTTATAAAAATCGCGCGGCTCCTCAGCATTCTGCAGGGTGAGAGCGTTATCAATAAAGATAAACATTCTCCAATAGCTGTTGCCATCCTCAATATACCAATTGCCATTCAAAAGAGCAATGGGAGTTAAGCACTCACGGTTGTGGTTGCGCCCCTCTGCCTTGGTCTTCTGACGCAGGAAGGTGGTAACCAAAACGATATTATTCATAAGTCCCTCAACGTTGGGAAATACCTTGTTGTTAATTCTCTGCAGGATGTACTTGTAGCCGTTGTCGCAGGTTACGAGATATGTATCGTTGATGTGACCGCAACCATAAGGTTCGCAGGAAATAGGGGTTCCCACGATTTTAAAAAGCGGAACAACCTCGATAGCTTTTAGCATGGCTTTTAACCTCCGTAGTTTAAAATAACTATAAAAGTCCTGCCGGTCAGCGCAATGCTCATTCCGACAATTTTGTATTTACTGTTTGAGTTTACAACATTTTTACAATTTTGTAAAGTGTATTTTTCTGCAATATCCTGTGCGGATACCGAACTATCGACGTCGTATGACAGGTAAAACTCGCAATATGGCGCTTTTTTATCTGCTGCTGCCTTTAGTATTGTGCGCAGCGTAGCCTTGGAAGAATCAACGTTGTTATCAAGCGTGCAGCCTGATAGCGCGGCGTAGTGATAGCTCACAGCGGTGCAAGCGGGCAACGAGAAATTATAGCTCGGCACCGTTCCACCACCGAAATTGCTGTCCGAAAGCGTGGAAAAATCGGGATCGGCTTTATGGGTGCTGTTCATAACAGCATCGGTTACGTTAAAAAAGCGGTGGGTAACGAGGTTGTTGTGGTCATCATCATCCCAGGTCACGTCAAGGTTATACCAGTCTCCGCCGATTTTTATTACGTTCCACATGTGGTTTTCACCTCTATCGGTCGAAACACCGCAAACCAGCGTGCAGGGGATAGAGAGTTCCTTGCAAAGCAACTGCATTGCGCGGGAATAGCCCTCGCATATAGCCTTTCCGTTCACAAGTGCACCATATGCGGTATAGCGCATTTCGTCATCGCCGGTGTCAACGTAGTTTACGTTTTTGCAAATCCAGTCGTGAACTATAAGTTCCGCTTCGTAATCCGAAGCACCCGAGGGAATAAGTTTTTTTATCGTGGCAACTTTGGATTTGAGTGCCGCCTCCATGGTTTTCTTTTGCTGCTTGGTGCAGAGATAGGAAACCGAGCTTTGGTCACTCTCGTAATCGAGCGCTATCGAAAAATCATCGCCCTCAATCTTGTTTATGTAGGAATAGGGCATCCAGAAATATTCAGGGTGGTCGCACCTCACGGCGGTAAACGCCAGCGATACGTCCTTCGTTGTGGTCACGCCGAGGTGAATCATGCCCTCGGCCATATTTTTAACGGCATCCTCAATCAAGAGGTATATTTTTTTCTGCGCTTCGTTCAGGTTATCGAAATAATGCAGTCCCACCTCGCCCGAGGGGATAACCACCGTGCTGCCCGAGGAAACCGGCTTCGATGAGGAAGCAGGCTTTTGCGAGCTGCTAAAGCTCGGCGGCTTGGGCTTGGAGGAAGAGGAGGATGAGGAGGGAGCAGGCTTGCTGCTTTGCTGCACCTTAGAGGATTCAGGCAGCGATACCACAGAGGAATCCTCACCACCGGTCGAAGCGTATTCAGTTTTGGTTTTGCAGCCGATAAGCAATAGTGACAGGGCGGCAAAAAGGCAAAACAGTCTTTTCAATTCATTCATCCTATCGTAACGGTAATGTCTTGGGAGCAACTCTGCAGCAACGCGAAATATTCGCAAAAATCAACGTAAGAAATATCGGTGCTGCAGGTTGAAAAAATAAAATTATAGTCGTCTCTGTTGAGGTTAAGCGAGAGCAGAGTGCAAAGAATTTTCTTCGCAACGTCGGCGCGCATATCCCTCTCGCGCGTAAACTCCAAAACCCGACTTCCGAAAAGCCGCTGCACGGAGCCACTCTCTAAATTACCATTATAACCGTTTTTCGTTTCAATTACAATACCCCCGATTCGCCCGATTACGTCAATTTCGGTCATTTTGGTGTATTCAACGCGACGTGAATACCCATCACGATACCCCTCGGCATCCGCTCGGCTATCAAAAAGCACGGCGGTCATGCGATTCTCATCGGGATACACCGTAATACCGCAAAACTGCCCAAGCTCGTCGCACGCTAGCAAAACGGAAAAATCTTCCACATCACCATATGGCACACCCTCTAACTTTGTATCTGCCTGCGTTTGCGCCCTCGGCAGCATAAAAAATGCAAGCGTAAGATAAAGTATTAAGCAGCTGCAAAACGAGCCCGCACCCCAAAGAAATTTTCGCAATTTACGTTTAGCCATACTTTTCGCCTCCACAAATAGTATTGACCGCGTTTATAGTTTCAAATCACTTAAATATTTACTTGTATATAAAGGCTTGTTGTGATAAAATGTATGTGTATTATTATGTTTAGGAGCAAACACTAATGGAAAACACCCAGAAGAAAACAGTATTAAGCTGCATTCAGCCGTCGGGCGCATTAACCCTCGGCAACTATCTTGGCGCGCTCAAAAATTGGGTAGCTATGCAGGATGAGTTTGACTGCACCTATGCTGTCGCCGATCTTCATGCTATCACCGTGCGTCAGGAGCCCGCGAAGTTCCGCGCACAGATTAATTCCACCTGCGCGCTGCTTTTAGCGCTGGGAATCGATCCCGAAAAGAGCACCCTGTTCGTTCAGTCGCAGGTGCCTTCTCACACTCAGCTGGCTTGGGTGCTTTCTTGCTATACTCAGTTTGGCGAGCTCTCGCGTATGACCCAGTTTAAGGATAAATCCGCAAAACACGCCGATAACGTGAATCTGGGTCTTTTCGCATATCCCACGCTTATGGCGGCAGATATTCTGCTCTATAAGCCGGATTTCGTTCCCGTTGGCGCCGATCAGAAGCAGCACCTCGAGATTGCTCGCGATATCGCTATCCGCTTCAATAATATCTATGGCGACGTTTTTAAGGTTCCCGAGCCCTATATCCCCAAGGTAGGCGCACGCGTTATGTCGCTGCAGGACCCCTTAAAGAAAATGTCCAAATCGGATGAAAACGCCAACGCATGGGTTGCAATTTTAGATAAACCCGAGGATATTATGCGCAAGTTCCGCCGCGCCGTAACCGATTCGGATGCACGCGTTTGCATCGGCGAGGGTAAGGATGGCATCAATAACCTTATTGGTATCTATAGCGCCGTAACCGGCAAAACCGCCGAGCAGATAACCGCAGAATTTGAGGGCAAGGGCTATGGCGATTTCAAAACTGCCGTGGGCGAAGCTGTGGTTGAGGAACTGCGTCCCATCCGCGAGCGCTACGAGCAGATAATTGCCGATAAGGCATATCTTGAACAGGTTTATAAGCAGGGCGCCGAGCGTGCCGCACGCGTTGCCTTCTCCACCACCAGAAAAGCTATGAAAAAGGTGGGCTTTGTAATTTAATGCTGCCTGTAGGAAATAGAAACGTTGCCGCGCGTGTCGCCGCATTTGCCAATGGTAAATTGCCCCACGCAATAATGATAGAGGGCGAACGCGGAATAGGAAAACACACTTTAGCGCTGCATATAGCGAGCCTTGCGGTGTGCGAGGGAAGCCTGCCCCCGTGTGGCGAGTGCCGTTCGTGCCATCT
>JAZOPP010000046.1:0-20330 GCA_045655625.1 Acutalibacteraceae bacterium | reverse complement strand
TAGTAATCTTTTCATCATATTAGTTCACCTCTTTACCTTTAGGATACGAAGAGAAACTGAAAAGTCCAGCTTTTATGCTAAACTTTTACTGAAAAGGCTACATACTGGGGCCGACCGCTTGGTCTTCTTCAGCAGTTTCGCCCTGTTCGGCATCCTGATCTTCGCCCTGTTCCTCGGCGAGTTTCTGTTCATAAGCATCGAGGATGTATCCGTTGATTGCTTCACGACCTTCCTTGCTGATGGCATGGAAGTTGTCGTAATACTTGCTGTCAGAACCCTTTGTTGCCGGATTCAAAACAGCGAGTTCGCCGTTATCGTTCTCGATAACCTTGAAACCGTGAACGGCGAAGTGGTTGCCAATGACCGCACTTGCGATTGCCTTCACCTTGCTGCCTTCGTAATCAACAAGTCTGTCGATCTTGGCAGAGATGAACGGTACTTTATACTTGTTAGCAGGAGCTTCTGCGGTCTGAGAGTTCTTCTTCTCGGCAGTCTTAGGAGCTGCCTTGGGGGTTGTTTTTTTAGTTGCCATAAGGCGTTACCTCACTTTCGTTATTTGTTACATAGGGATAAATGTGAAGCCTATATCGGCTTCGACTTCGTCCTGACTGATTTGGTCAGGCACAGCGAACCTGTCCATATATTTCGTCACCTCCTCATCGGTTAATGATCTAAAGTCATCCTCGGTAAGACCACAAACAAAAAACGGTCCGGCGATGATAGATGTACCATCTCCGAACCGTCTGTTGCCTTCCATACCGTTGAGCTTCGCTTCTTCATTGCAAATGATGCAGGTATTATCATCCTCTAAATACACAGGCTGAATAAGACCGCCGCCAACTGCCTTTTGTTCTGCCTCCAGTGTATGTTCAACGTCTGCAACATAGGCAGGTTTGTTGGGTTCAACATACACCACGCGCATGAGGTTATCCGGCTTCTGCGTTTTGCTAACATCGAAGTCGATATCCTCGAATCCACGAGGCTGACAGATACTGGCTCTGCCATTGATAACCACAACGTCAGATACAGTAAGGTTCGCGGCTCTCATCAGCGGATGACCTTCGAATTTCATCATTCGGTGGATTTCTTCGAGGTTTGTGGTATCAAGTTCGGCGCTGAATACCTCGTCATAGATAGAGGGGTCAACCACATCTCCGTTCTGATAAACGGAATAGAGTTTGCTGTTGACATCCCTTGCTTTGTTGATGTGATAAATGTTTACTCTCACTGCTGCATACCTCCAATAGTAATATCTTCGGACTCATCTGAGTCGGGTGCTTCGAGCTTCTCCTTTGCCCAATCGGGAAGGTATTCTTCATCAACGACACCGATAAAATCCTGACGTCTGAAATGGGTGTGTTCATCGTCTTTGAGGAAATATCCATAGACTGCTGTGCCGATCTTGGAAGGATCACACCCGAAACCTCCTGTTGCATAGAACAGTTGGTAATCGGGCGACTGATATTCATGCTTCAAAACACTCGGTTTTAATGCAAGAACCTTTCCTTCGTAATCGCCTTCGTTGGTGCAGTGTTTCTTCTCGAACAAGCCGAGAGCGTTCCATTCTTTACGAACACGGTTGGTAAACAAATCAGTCAGTCCGGGATGGGAGTCGACCTCGTAATGCCAACGAATATCATCGTTAGGGATATAGGTGGTTCTCGCCCAAGCCTTGTTTTCCTCACGGATTCTGCCGTCAGCTTCCTTTCGCTGAATGGTATTCGCAAGCACCCAATTGAGACGGTTAAAACCGAATCTGTCAATCAATTCCTCTACGCCGTCTGTGTTGAGGCAGTTGTCAGCGTAGTGGTTGGCGATGAAGTCTTCAATTGCTCTTGCGCAGGTGCAGTTTTCCTTATATGACTCACGCCAAAGGTCGACTTCACCCAGCTTTTGAGCTTCTTGCAAAGACCATCTATACAATGTTTTCTCTGCCATTTTCTTCACCGCCTTTACGCTCTGCCCACTTCATAGAGAGGTGGACGAGAGCTGCGTATTGCTGTTCGGGAGATAAGCCATTCAAAAAATCAAAGAGAGTAACCTTGTCATCTTTTTCGGGTTGCTCTCTTTTGCAGTTATCACAGATCTTCTCACGTTTCACAACAACGCTACGACCGTCAGTGCTTTCCTCGAAGGAAAGCACATCGTTGTATTTAAAACCGACACGCTGACGGATTTCGTAAGGGATGGTAATGCGACCGCGCTTACCGAGGATACGTAACAACTTCGCCATATTTTAATCCACCTCCGAATCATCGCAATTAAAACGGCAAGGGCAATTTTCACAATCGCCATCGCACTCGATATCATCTACCGGACAGTTGTTGCAGTCAGCACTGCATTCCATACGGCAGGATGCCTGAATGGTTAACTTGCCATCTTCGGCAATCATAATCAGTTTGTCGTTAGGCTTAATGTCGGCTTTGACAAGCAAATCCGTAGGGATAGGAAGCATCACCGCAGTGTATGCTTTCTTATCGAGTTCCTCTGCAACGATGTCGCAGAATTCGTACATGGTTTCCTTTAAGGTCTTATTTTGCATGATATAATACACTCCTTCAGTATTTTTTCGTAGTCGTAATCTTCTTCCATGCCATAGACATTGAAGAGGGTTAACTGTTGCGGTTTGTTCTTTTCTCTCTCGAACAGATCATAGTTGGCAATGAGCAGTTCGCCGAATTGCTTTCCAGCTTCGTATCTCTGTGCCATTGAATGTGTTCGGGAGAAGTCGAGCATTGAAAACCCTTCGTAGAGTTCTCTGATTTCGGGACAATCGTTATACGACAGAAGGAACTTACCTTTGATATTCTTCAGCGTATCCCTGAGTCGTACATGGTCATCCCATCCAAATCCCACCTCATACATATCCTCGGTCGAGAAGTAAGGAGGGTCCAGATAGAAGAACGAATCCGGTCTGTCATAGTGCTTGATAAGGGTTTCAAAGTCCTGATTCTCAATGATCACATTTGCCATTCTGTCTTCAAGCTCTTGGATGAGACCGAAGAGCCTTCGGATATCAAACGGTTGTGAGGCAAAGGACTTTCCGCTGCTTGAATAACTGTAGCGGAGCAGTTTCAGAAACATAGCGGCACGGCGCACATCATGGTCTAATGTGATACGCTTACGCAATTCCTGTAATTCCTTTGCATCGGGAGGAGGCACCATGATCTCGGTCAGATGCAGTTCTTCTGACAGGTAATCATCGCTAAACTGTTCATGCTCTAAAAATCGGCGGATGGCAATAAAATCTTCACGGGAGTTAAGATTGCAGAATCCGAGTTCACGGATCGTTGCCATCGTTCTTTCTTTCATGCAGTGAAACAAATTAACGAGGTTTCTGTCAAAGTCGTTATACACTTCAAAGGAGTGTACCTCCGGTTTGCCGAGCAGCACGCTACCCGAACCACCGAATACATCGATAAACCTGTTAAATTTAACGGGAAAACAAGCATACAGAATGTGCAGTATGGATGTCTTGTTTCCAACTCTTGATACAGGGGTTTTTATTTTGATCACCTCGTTTCTACAAGGTGCAATCAAAACAAAGGAACGGTGTCCTTCATTTTGAAAGACACCGTTGTTTTACTTATTTCTTGATTTGCTCTTTCAGCTTTTGTATCTCCGCTTCGTAGGCGTTGATACGATTGAGCTGCAGACAACACATGAGGGTGATTCCGATACAACCGCCAAGCAGAAGTCCGGTAATGAGCCACGCAAGTTCGGTCATAAACTCATCACCATCCCTTCATCTTCGCCCAAGTCCTCGTCCTCATCGGGAGCAATATCTTCCGTTTCAGATTCATCGGAATCGTAGGATACGAGCTTATAAAGTGAGCCACCGGCAGAGGAGATAATGCCGTAGTCCGTTACAGTAGCACCGAGCTTTTCAAGCAATCTGCTACCTTCACGGCGGTAGACAAGAGGATCCAGCCAACGATCATCGAACTTGGTATCCATGTGCGTGAGCAGATACTGCTTGAAGAAGTCAGAAGCACCTTCGCAGTTGGTATTCATCTCATAACGGTGCAGGTTGTTTGAGATGTTTAAAATATCGTCAAGGTTAATGCCGTGTTTTCTTTCAGCTTCGAGTGCTGCCTTGAACGTAATCTGTTCATCCGGCGACATCTCAGCCATAGTGAAAGCCAATGCATTCAACTTTTCAATATCGAGCATCTGCGTGAAATCATCCGTTGTGATCTGAGGTACACTCGACTCAAAATCGTAGTACACAAGGTCTTTGAGACTTGATGCATTGTGCCGTTTTGCTACCTCTTTCATCGCTTCATCCGTCATCGGAAGAGATATCCATTCGACAGGTTCTGCGAAGGGTTCATCGCTTTGCGGTGCCTGTGCAACCTGCAATCTGAAAGCAAACCACGGTTCATGCGTTGATTCGGGCAAGGTCTTGCCGTCATACACCTTCGGCATCTCGAAATGATCGGTGCATACATAGAACTTGCCACTGTACACACCACCGTCCATTTCACGCTGCAACTTACCGATTCTCCCTTTGTCCAACAGGTATCGTGCATTTTCGGGAACGCTTGCTACATCATCTTGCATCTCGTTTTCAATAACGAAGTCTGCAAGTTGCTCATCGTTTGTGACATTGGAAAGGACAGACACGCTGTCCAATCCGTATGTCATATTGATGAGATCCTTGATGCTAACGAGTTCGTCATCATCCTTGATATAACGGGAGCATAGTGCTTGCATAATCGCCATATCATTCTCGTCCATAGCTGCAAGTCGCTTGGCAAAGAAGTTCAGTTCATCAATCGTAGGACTGTCGAACCGTTTATCTTCAAGCTGCGGAATATACACGCTGTTATAGATTTCGATCTGATCGGGCGTAATGTCTGCACTTCTCTGACGGAGCTGCTGTAATGCATCCCTGATTTCATATTCCTGTGCAGGAAGTTCGAGGGATCTATACAAGTATCCATCGGAGAATTGGTTTTCTCTTGATAATTCAAGAGTCATGACTTTTTTAGTCAACATCAGTTTTCACATCCATCCTTATACTGTTGTTCGAGTTTTAAGACCTTCTATTGCGGACGTAATCTTTGAAACTCGTCCTTGCAACTGATTAATGGTTCTGCTTAGGTCAGACATTGAAGCCGCAATGTAATATCCATGCACATCACTACATATCGGTTTGCCTTGACTACGCATGATATTTACGGCTTCTCGAATATCTGTACCTTTACAGTTAAACAGCAATTCAAGCGAATTGCTCTTGACGGCATTTTGCTTGCCGACATGGTTTTTGCAGAGGTAAGTGTAGAGAGAATACGGCTTCAAGTCTTCCACCTCCTATATATTGTTTTTCTCTGCGATTGATTTGATGAACATTCCCAAAGCAGAAATGACAGGCACGCTTACTGCGTTACCTGCCATCTTATACAGCCGTCCGTCCTTGAGTCCGGTAGCTTCTGCTTTCTTGAATTGTTCATCAGTGAATCCTTGGAGACGGAAGCATTCAATCGGCATCAGTCTTCTGACTCTGCCGTATCTCATAATGCCGTGCTTATCCTGTGTTGTCAGAGTAAACATCGGCTCATCCGGCTCTTTGATTCGTCTGCCTTGCTGTCTTACCGTATCTCTTTCGGGAGAGTTGACAGCTCTTGCGCGATCCTCAACGAAGACACCTGAGTGTTCGCCTTTGTGCTTGCTGATGCCGGAGTCTTGCCGTGCTGTAATGCATCGAGCAGTATCCGTCAGCTTCGCACCTTCGTTCATATCGATAAAAAATACACCCTGCGAATCACAGGGTGTTTCTTCATCGGTCGGCGTATTTATTTCGTAGAGTCCGGTTTTTCCTCCGAATCCTCCGGCGTTACTTGTAAGGGTGATTGCGACTCCGTCTGTGGAATACACACGGTTACCTTCGCGTCCGGGAATGCGTTGTGCAAGAGCCTTAACATTTGCTTCATTGAAAGCCAATATTTCTCCGGCGCATCGCTCTCTAAGAAATCCGATAATATACACTCGTTTTCGGGATTGAGGAACACCAAAATCCTTGCTGTTAAGCACTTGCCATGTGACATCGTACCCCAATTCAGAAAGCGTAAGGAGGATGGTCGCAAAAGTCCACCCGCCGTCATGCGATAGGAGTCCGGGAACATTTTCAAGTAGCAAAAATGGAGGTCTTTTAACGGCGGCAATTCGGGCAATTTCAAAGAAGAGAGTTCCTCTTGCATCGTCAAATCCTTGCCGTCTTCCAGCAATTGAAAAAGCCTGACAAGGAAATCCTGCGCATATAAGGTCGATATCGGGCAGGTCATCGGGGTTGATTGTTCTTGCATCTTCATAAAACAGTTCTCCTTTCGGTTCGTAAATAGCGTTGTAGGCTTGGTTAGCATATTTGTCGATTTCGCAATGGCCGATACACTCAAAACCGCCTATCCATTCAAGACCCGAACGGAAACCGCCGATGCCGGAGAACATGTCAAAAAATCGAATAGCCATAGAGCATCCGAGCTTTACTTATTATTTTTCCGTTTCACCTCACATCGTCATGACGGGAGCATCTTCGTCCTCGTCCATATTTTCGTTGTTTTCCTGTTCGTGCTCAGCCTTGTTTTCCTCGGCGAGTTCTTCCTCTGTCAGCTTTCTGAAAGAGTCTTCACCTGAAACAAGGGCGAGGGTGCGTCCGTTATCCCACTGCATATGCAACTGACCGGCATCGTCCACATGGTTAACAGTACCACGAGTACCTGCAGGTACGGGAGCAAACGGATCGTTCATCTGAATCAGTTCGATTCGAGTGCCGGGCGGATATTTTGCTTTGTTTTCCTTGGCTAACTCAGCCCATTCCTGAAAAATGCTCATTTAGTTCATCTCCATTCCAAATAATTCATCGGTAGACCAATTGAAGTCGAAGTCAACCTTCTCAATGTTTTGGCATCTGTCATTGAGGAAGTCAGCATTGTCGTTTCTTCGCATATAGAAATATGCGACTTCTTCGGGCGTTGCTTT
This sequence comes from Acutalibacteraceae bacterium, assembly GCA_045655625.1. Lineage (GTDB taxonomy): Bacteria > Bacillota > Clostridia > Oscillospirales > Acutalibacteraceae > SIG589. Next base: position 13,349 of record JAZOPP010000046.1, on the reverse strand, counting down.
GAATATTTCGCCTTCGCCGTAGATGTATGCATCTGCGTGAACGCTGATATCCATATCCTCATCGATTTCGCCAATGAAATTATCGAAAGCCGTCCAACCTACAAGGTCATCGTACTCTCTTGGAACTCCACCGACAAGAAGTTCCAATTGTTCGCCTTTTGCGATAGCCGTGACGGTTACCGCAGAGAAAAGCACAGCCATATATTACATTCCTCCCATCTTTAAGCCTTGGCCTTGATTTATATACTCATCCATCTCGCTTTGAGTATGGACGAAGTAATCGTTTCCTGACTGCCAGAACGACACATACAAGTCGCCGTCATCCGTATGGATTTCACGCTGTTCGAAGCCTTCACCGAAACCATCACTGTTCTGACCGGATATGCCATCCTTGATAGCTTCGATTTCTTCGGGGGTGAACGCCTCAGCAGAACGACAGTCGATTCTACCGTAGAGCACACCGCCAATTTCTTCAACCGACCATCTTGCCATCTTGATTTTTGCATCGGCTGTGGGATGATCCGTAATGTAATTACCGATTTCGAAATCGGGAGAGTGTTCACGGTCTAATGCATCTTCGATTTCCGAGATATAATCTCTCAAAAATCTGCCATCCACTTCGGTCATGTCATCGTATTCGCCATCGTTCAACTGACCGGACAACGGGCAGTAGAAGGTGGTCACGACAGGTGCGTTAGCTTCCTTCAGTTCGGTGAGCAGGTCATATAATTCTTCCTTGCTGTCGAGCTGATCGTGAAGGATATATTCTTCAAGCTGCTCTTTGACCTCATCCGGAGCATTGGTAATTGCGCCGACTACAGTGTGGACATCTTCGAGCGTATCACTTTCTTTGAAAAGAAGGATAAGGTGGTTTCCAAAGTCATTATCGGAATAAAGCTTCACACGCATATCGTCTTCTTCATTATCGGTGAGGTTCACTCTGTGGGGGCCGCCGTGGTAGTCCATCTCATGAAGGCTGTGATATAAGGTGTACAGATCCATCGGGAATTCGACCACTGATGTTTTGTCTTTGTGATTGATAATTGCATTTATCACTGTGACATACCTCCAATATTCATATTTTCATCTTCGTCCGGTACTTCGAAGTTTTCGATTTGTTCAACGTCTTCGAACATTTCGTGAAGGCGCTTTCGCATGCTCTCCATGTCATCGAAATCGCAACTAAAACCTACCTGCAAGACGATTGCATCAAACAGTTTGTTGTTGCCGTCTTTGTGCTTAAACTCGGAGTAGCAACCCCAACCGCCATCAGCACCTGTATATACGGTTTGGCTTTTATCACCAATGGCGAGAATGTATCGGGCGGTATCTACGCCAATCTCTTTCGGTTTGATTTCCTGTGAGGGATACATCATACCGCTAAGGTAGGTATCGATGGTTTGCTTAGGTGCGATATAGACCGTCATATCGAGTATGGTTAATTCCGGCATTTCCTCGCAGGGTTCTGCTTCGAGAGTAACTCTTGCCTCGGTCAGATGTGACGGGATATCATTGTCAACGGTCAGTCGTTCCAACTCACTGTCGGAAAACTGTTTGAAATACCAAGGATCTCCAACCTTGATGTGCTTCGGTACTTTTACCTTATAGGTTTCTTTCATTTGTCTTCTCCTTTACTGACTTAAATTCATTCCTGTATCCATACCTTGTGATTCGGTTATGTCAGTGAGGTGTTTCGGATCAACAATGATTTCTGATTCACCTCTGCCGTTAAACAAGGCATAGATGTGTTGCTTGGGGATTTGTGCTTCATAGACTGTTCCGTCTTCATCAAAGCGGTGTGCAAACCACTCAGCCGTCTTATAATCGAGTGTCCACGACAAAGCCTTAATGTTATCTGCATTGTAGGAGGTAACACCTCTATACACGGTTACAGTATCATCAAGTTCTTCAAGCTGCTCTCGTTCTTCACCGTCCATGAGGATTTGCGGATCTGCATCCTTGAACAACGATAACAACTTATTCGGAGTAAAGTTGGCATCGAGGTTAGGGTTCTCAGACCGTATCCATGCATCAGAGAGGATTTCCGAGAAGTCGTGCTTTGACAGAAACGGTTTCGCCATTTTTAAGAAGGTAAGAGCATACGGCTTGTTTGTCATCATGTAGATGTGATAGGCATTTCGGGCGTGGTCAATTTGAGCCTTGATGAAATTCTGCCACTCTCTAAAATCATGACTGCTCTTTGTGATGTCGAGTAAGCGGATGCCGTCTTCAGATGGAGTCGCAACCATTCCGCTTGAAGTAAACGGATGCTGAACCACCACAGGCGAATACTCTGTGAGGCACAAGTCCACCATCACAAGCTGCTTTGCTATAGACTTCACTCCTTCCAAATTGGTGTCTTTTCTCATGCTGTAAAACCTCCTTTCGATGAAAATAAAAAAGGCGAACCACTCATTGAATTGAGCAGTTCGCCTTTTTAGAAACACTTGACTTTATTCAGTTGTAGAGTTATACTGATGGTGGTAAATGAATATGAAATTGACCACTCTGATCCTCAAAAGATTTCGAGTGGTCGTTGTATTTTGACCCTATATTTGACCACAACCACGCAAGTAAGCGATGGAATCAATGGACAAATAGGACGAAAAAGCACGCTAAAAGCGACATAATGGACTCAAAAACACGCATAATCAGCCAAAGGACGTTAGTTCGCGTCTTTGGGACCAGGATGCCGCGGGTTCGAATCCTGTCACTCCGACCATATTGAAACTCAAGTATTGATACTATACTTGAGTTTCTTTTTGTCAAAAATTCTATGCCGCGTAAAGGCAACAAAATAACACTCCGTTCAAGAACGGAACGGACAACGCAGTTGGGGTTAAAACCCCCGCTTTTGTTTGGTGGAAAAATTCATATTTATGTGATATAATCTGTTCGATTAATCCCTATTTATCGATGCTACGGTTCGTAGCATAAATGTAAAGACTTGTTGCTGGCAAATCTGAGGAAACCATAGTAATATTAACCTCAGAAAAGGAGTTGATATTATGACATTAGGTCAAAAGATAAAAGAGATAAGAAAAAGATTTGGTTTATCTCAAGAAGAACTTGCTGCAATTATAAATGTTTCGAGGCAGGCAATAACAAAATGGGAAAATGATGGTGGTTTACCAGATGTGAGCAATTTACAAGAGCTATCAAAAGTTTTCGGTGTAACCGTTGATTATTTGTTAAATGATGGCAATCAATTGCCAGCTTTATCGATGAAAAAGGAACTAGATAAAGAAAAATATAAAAACAAAGCAACAATGCATATGGCAGTACTAAAAGAATACTATTCTGAGCCATATGAAGTTTACATACTGACAAGAGAAAAGAAATTGAATTTTATCGAGCGGGTATTAGATATCTTTATTGCACCAGAGATTGGACCTGTATCAACCGCAGATAGCTTTAGCGACCTGTCACCATATTACTTAGTGAAGAAAGATAATATAAAACTGTTAGTAAATATCAAGAATTACATTATGGAAGTAATAGAGTTACCATTTGATACAAATGATAAAAAGTTTATATGCGGCCAAAACAAATTCAAGAATTGTGGTAAACTAAAATTAACTAAATAACAACAGGAATTTTTCGATTGCATGAATTTCTTGGGTTGAATTTCAATGAAACTTTGCAACCCTCTGCAACCCGTATCGAAAATTGCGTTTGGTGCAATAAAAGCAGTAGCAAAGAGCTACTGCTTTTAATTTTGCGAGCAAATCAGGTGCGCCATATTTTCCATTCCATAAATTTTAAACCCCTTCGGGAACGAGTCGTTCCGAAGGGGTTTTGTTATTTGCTTATCGATTTTTTGTGCTTGGCGTTGAGCCTTACCAGCTTTTCAACAACCGCCATCTTTTCGATAATGGTCTTCATAATTCCGTCGAGCTCGCTGCCCTCGCGGTAGTCGGCTTCGGTGATGAAATCCACGCGATTTTCGGCTATCAGCTGGGCGGCAACCTTTTTATCGCGCTTTGGGAAAACGGCTATCGACTGCCCCTTATTGCTTTTCACAAGCTTCATGCAGGGAACGTCGGTCAGTCCGTCACCTATGTAAATCATATTCCTGAAAGGCACACGCCGTTCCTCCTCGGGCACGAAAGCGTTGAGCTTCTTATCATCCCAAACGTCAAGCACGCCCTTGTTGATTCTGAAAAGAAACTGGGTCTTGTTGGTGTAGTTAACCGCAAGCTTGGGCCAAACCGCGACCTTATTCTCATCATATAAAAACTCGCAAGCATAGATTTTCTTGAAATGCTTTTTTATGGAGGAGCCCTCGATTATCTCCTTAATACCGGAGGAAATAACGTAATGCTCAATAATAACCCCGTTTTCTTTTCCGTAGTTATCAATGCGCTCGAACCATTCCTCGACACCGGGGAAATATTCAATGCCCTTGCCGAGCGAAACAAACGTGTCACGCGTTACGGGCACACCCTTTTCCGAAGCCTTTTTGAGCATGTGGCGCAAATAGGCGAGTATCGGATCCATGCTTTCGCTCTTTTGCAGCGTATCAACCTCGCTCCAGAACTCGCCCGAGCTAATGCCGAGATTAGGAATAAAACCAAACTCCTGCATATCCTTGGTTGATAACGTCTTATCGAAGTCATACATTATGGCAACGATAGGCTTAGCGGGTCTTGACATTTTTTCTCCCCCTTGGGTTTTAAGCGTGCACCTTAATGGCTTCCCTAATAAACAGCGCGGTGCCCTCGCCGTTGCGGTCAATATTAGCCTTAAACCGCTCATCGCAAACGTACATTTGACCGAGGCCGCTCAGTATTTCATCGGTACAGGTGTAGTAATTCTCGGTGATGAAACTCTGAAGTGCTTCAACCAACGCCTGTGCCTCGGCGGAATCGGCAGCGTGACCGTTTTTTCGGCACTCGGCAAAACGGGCAATCACGGCTTGCAGTCCGTCGTTTACCTGCTGCCACTTATCGGCAGAGTAGTTTTCTGTTTTCTTTTCATATTCCAAAAAAGCCTCGCTGCCGCCAAAGCGGGTTTTGGCTTCCTCGCTGTATTTTTCCACTGTATCACCTCAAAAGCGAATGCGAATTAGATACTTTATTATACCATCCCACGCACCGCTTTTTCAATAGCCTAAAACGGCTATTCCTCCAAGCCGTCGCCGTCCTCATCGCTATCGTTTTCATTCTCGCAGGAATCCATCATATTCATAAGAAACGAAAACTCTGCCGCTTTCTCAAAAGCATCCATTTTGCCATCGTGATTAAAGTCAAAGATATCACCGAAAATACCCATAAAAACACCCCTCAAAGATTATAAAAATTAAACGCCAAACGCCACCAAAGCAGCATAGAATAAAAAGAATAAAGCAAAACCTGTAAACATATTAGCGCCTCCTTTTTTTATCGTGCTTATATTTTAAAGCATTCTATGTCCCCAAAAGCGGACTTTGCACAAGGCTTCGCTAATATTTTTATAAACCCAAAACACCGCCGAGGTTACCCCCGGCGGTGCTTAATTTACTCCATCTCATAAAGTCCTGAGGTTTCGCGGCTTCTGTATGCGTGCTTTTCATAATATCCTATAAGCTCGCCGTCGTCATCGCGCAGGGCTATCATATAAACGTCCTTGTTTTCGCGGTCGTTGCGGTAGGTGTAAACCGAGTTGTGGTCATGGCCCGATTTAAACCATTCTATCACACGGTCAATTTTCTCGTTCGATTCGGCACCATGGCAGGCTTTAATGCTTTTGCCGGTGAGGTCCACGTGGTAGCGCGCTTTTGCAGCAGCGTTCATATAAACCACCGTGTGCTCCAAATCGCAGATAACTACGGGCGCCGTGTCCTGTTCCATAACGCTTTTTAAAAATAGGCTTTGCTCCAAGAATACCACTCCTTTTATATATCCTCATTTTACCACTGCAGCACCAATATCGCAATAAAATAAATGCATACCCGCCACGTTTTTTATACTCTTTTTATAAGCCTTACAACTTTTTTACCTCTTTGGGGATTTCGTTGCTTTTTAGGCAGTTTTATGTTATATTTTGGGTAGAAATCAAAGGGGTGTTGAATGTATGAAATATAAGTTTATGCGTTTCCCTGAGGGTAAAACCAAAGCGGTAACCTTCAGCTATGATGATAATAACCGTGCCGACCTTCGCATGCGCGACGTGCTGGATAAATACGGCATTAAATGCACCTTCAACGTAACGTCCTATAGCGCGGTTGGCGGCAAAGGTGTGAGCGTTGACGAGCTTAAAGAGAGCATCGCTCGCGGCCATGAGGTAGCCGTTCACGGCGCAACCCATGCAGGACTCGGCAGCCTCCGCCCGATCGACGGAATAAAAGAGGTGCTCGATTGCCGCCGCATTTTGGAACGCGAGCTCGGCATCATCATCCGCGGTATGGCTTATGCCGATAGCGGCATCGGCAAAATGGTTAACGGTGCGAGCTATGCTGATATAAAGCATTATTTAACCGACCTTGATATTGCCTATGCCCGCGCAGTCAGCGGCGATAACGACCGCTTCCAGATGCCCACTGATTGGCATGCATGGATGCCCACCGCCCACCACACCAACCCGAGCATTATGCAGTATATCGAGAAGTTTAACGCAATGGATATAAACAAAAACTATTGCGGCGAGCGCCACCCCCGCTTGTTCTACGTTTGGGGTCACAGCTTCGAGTTTGATAATAGCAACAACTGGGAGCTGCTCGATGAAATTTGCTCCGCTCTCTCGGGCAAGGATGACGTTTGGTATGCCACCAATATGCAGATTTATGATTACACAACGGCGTATGAGCGTCTTGTCTGGTCGGCGGATAACACCCGCGTTTATAATCCGAACCTTATTTCCGTGTGGTTCGATATCGACGGCAAGCTCTACTGTGTAGGCTCCGGCGAAACTGTTGAGATATAGGAGGAAAATTTATGAAAAAGCTTAACCAGGTTGAACTGCTTGCCACGGGTGATAACGGTAATGACGTTATCTATCTCATCGAAAACGGCGTTTGCGTGCGCGACGTTACGCTCAACATCGGCATCGGCGAAGAGGTTATGATAGCCCATTTGCCCGACGTTCACTTTAACTATTGCAATTTAGCCGATTATGATGAGGGCGACCCCGTTGTTATCAGCACGGGTGCAAACCGCCAATGGCTTTCAAACGGTGCATCGGTTCCCAAGCTTCGCAACTGCCTCGCGGTAGTGGATGATGCCGATCAGCACGTCTTCAATGGCGATATCCTCGATTATCTCTCCAAGGGCGCTATGGAGCTGATGGATAAGGAAATCTGGGATAAAATTCCCGGCGCTATTGCCACCATAGGCGGTCATGAGCGCGCAAAGCAGATGCAGGGTAAGGTCTCGGAAACCGATACTATCGAGGATAGATATAAAATCTTAGAGGACTATTGGCGCCACGATATTTATTATTATTCCAAGCTCATAAAGAATAAGGTGCTGGTTGTCGGCTTCTGTGATGACCGCGCTTATATAACCCCCGAAGCACTCGAAAAGTTCAAGGCGGATATTGATATGTGCCGCAAGAACGGCTACGTAATGCTTATGTTTGCTCACGAGGCAGTCGCAACGGGCGACCCCGACCATAAGGAGTTCGGCATCGAGCGTGTTATGACCGTGGGCGACCCCTCACGTTCTCCCTGGAATTTCTGCGATGGCTTTATGCTCGGCGGCAGCCGCGGAAATGAAATTTCGCACGAGTTCTATGATCTGCTCGTAAACAGCGCCGACGTTATTAAGGGATTCTTCGCAGGCCACAACCACAACGATATGGAGATATTCATAAAGGCAAAGAACCCCGATGGCAGTGATGCTGTAATCCGCCAGTATATCGAAACTGCCACTGCCTACGGCGAGGGCCACGTAATGCGAATTCTCGTAAAATAAAACACAAAAAACTGCTACTTGAAACGAGTAGCAGTTTTTTATATAATAAAGGGGAATAATAGAGGTTATAGGCGATAAGTCTATAAAAAATTAAGGGGTTTATGTATGATTAAAATACTTGTGGATTCCGCGTCTGATTGCAAGCGTGATACCTTCGATTATTTTGCGCCCATATCCGTAACCATTGATGATAAGGATTATAAGGACGGCGTCGAGCTCGATGCCGATACCTTTTATGGAATCCTCACCTCAACCGAGGATTTTCCCCACACAGCCCAGCCCTCGCTTCAGGATTTTCTTGATGTTTTTGAGGAGGTTAAGGCAGCAGGGGATGAACTTATCTATTTTGCGCTATCCTCAGCGCTCAGCGGCACCTATCATGCCGCCTGCCTCGCACGTGATATGGCAGAATACGATAAAATTTATATAATCGATACCAAAACAGCCACCCACATGATTTGGTTGCTCGCCGATTATGCGAGCCGTCGCATAGCAGAGGGCGCAGCAGCAGAGGAAATCGTTTCAGAATGCGAAGAGCTTAAATCCAAAATCAAGGTGCTTGCAGGACTTGATACCCTCGAATATCTCCGCCGCGGAGGTCGCCTTAGCAATGCCTCCGCCATTATCGGCAGCCTTGCAAAAATCAAGCCCATCATAACCGTGAGCGAGGAGGGCAAGGTAGAGGCAATCGGCAAGGGTTTAGGTGTTGGCAGAGCCATGCAGATGATAATGGAAAAGCTATCCGATTTCGAAATTGATGAGCGTTTCCCGCTCTACGCACTCTATACCTACGGAACCGAAAACGTTGAGGAGCTTAAAAGCCGCCTCGCCGCCGCAGGTCATAGCGTGGCCGAAACCCGCCAAATAGGCTCCACCATCGGCGCCCACATAGGCCCCGGCGTTTATGCCGTAATGTTCGTTGAAAAATAAAACAAAACCCGAACCGTGTGGTTCGGGTTTTTCTTATTCAAGGGTGATATATTCGTCGTCAAGGTCGATGCCGAGTGCCTCTGCGTTTTTAAGCTCTATAAAGCAGTTATTCACGAAAATAATATTGCAGGCGGCAACAATGGTGCAACGTAGCATGGTCTTAGCCTCTGAGTGGGAACTGCCGATATCATCCGCAGTGTCCTTAAGCCCACAGATAAAGAATAGAATGTTTTCAAATTCGTTGCAGAAATAATCATATGCCACCTCGGGCGTATATGAAGTCTTCTGCATGCCGAAAAGCCCCGTTATGCTCTCCATCGACATAACACTCTTAGCAATGCCGATAAAAATGAGATACGCCAGCTGTTCAGCCGAATATTGTTTCTTGATAGGCGGGGAAAGCACTCCTTTTTTAACGTAGTTGCTGACCATCGACGAAGTCATTTCCGGGCATCCCAAGGAACCTAAAACACCGTTTACGTATTTAGTTACCTGTTCGAGATACAGACCAACAGTGGGCAATTCGTTATATCGAGGCAAACGGAAATCCTTGATTTTTGCCGCAAAGAGGTCGCTCATAATATTTTCCATACCTCGATTTTAAATCATCACAATTATTCTGTCAACAGTTTTTTAAAAACGCTTGACAGGGTGAGGGATAACTGATATAATTTATCCATCGGTTTTTCAAAAACCGATAAAAAGATTTTCGAAATTCGGATGGTGCTCCATGAAATACATAATCATATCAGACTCCTCATCAGATATAAGGGAATTGAGTGCGGTAAACTATGCCTGCGTTCCGCTTAAAATAATAACCGATGAGCGCGAATATATCGATGATACCGCACTCGACCTTGATGGTATGATAGCCGATTTGCAGAAATATAAGGGCAAATCGCGCTCCTCCTGCCCCAACGCGGAGGATTGGCTTTCCGCCATGCAGGGGTATGACCGCATTTTCTGCATCACCATCACAAGCGGCCTCTCGGGCAGCCATAACACTGCTAATATCGCGCTTAAAGAATATCTCGAGGAAAACCCCGATGCTAAGGGCTACGTTATCGATTCGCTCTCGGCAGGCCCCGAAATCGCACTTATGATAGAGAAACTCGCAGCCCTTATTAACGAGGGTCTCGAGTTCGATAGCATTAAGGAAAAAATCGAGGAATATAAAGCCACCACCCATTTATCGTTTTGTCTTGAATCGCTGCGCAACCTTGCAAATAACGGCCGCGTTAGTATGACCGTGGCAAAAATAGCGGGGATTCTTGGCATCCGCATCGTAGGTGTTGCCAGCCTTGAGGGAACTCTCGAGGTAAGCGAAAAGGCTCGCGGCGCCGAGCGCGCTTTAAATTCGCTCATTAAAAATATCGAGGATAACGGGTATAAAGGCGGCAGAATGCGCATCCATCACTGCAAGGCGGAAGCCACCGCGGCACTCATTGCCGAGCGCCTGCGTTCACGCTTTGGTGATGCCGATATAACCATAGCCGAAACCGGCGCACTTTGCAGCTTCTATGCAGAGCAGGGCGGTGTCCTCATCGGCTACGAGGGCAATAAAAAGTATTAAAAAAAGAACCCCATCGGGGTTCTTTTTTATTTTGTCATCTTCTCTTGTTTAACCTTTTTATCAATAACGTGGCGCGATGCAAGCTCGTTGTGCACGTCCTCAAGGCTTATGCCGTTTTGAATCATCAGCACCATAACGTGGTAGCAAAGGTCGGCAATCTCATAAACCGTCTCGGCTTTATCCTCCGCCTTGGCTGCGATTATAACCTCAGTGCACTCCTCGCCAACCTTTTTGAGTATCTTATCAAGGCCCTTATCAAAAAGATAGGTGGTATAAGAGCCCTCTTTTTTATCGGTCTTGCGACCCTCAATCAGCTTCATAAGCGTATCGAGCGAGAAATCCTGAAGAGTTTCGCTCTCAAAAACGGGAGCAGTGAAGCAGCTCTCTGTGCCGGTGTGGCATGCAGGACCGTCAGGCTTCACCGAAACCACCAAAGCATCCTTATCGCAGTCGGCGGTGATGGAAACAATGTGCTGATAGTTGCCGCTGGTCTCGCCTTTAAGCCAAAGCTCGCGCCTTGAGCGACTATAAAAGCAGGTGAGCTCCTTCTCCATCGAAATCTTTAAGCTTTCGCGGTTCATATATGCAAGCGTTAGCACCTTGCCGCTCACCGAATCGGTAACAATAGCAGGAATAAGTCCACGCTCGTCAAATTTCAGTTCATCAATGTTTATCATAAGAATTCTCCTTATAGTCTCGTATAAATTCCGTTTTTGTGCATTTCGCGTTTAAGGTCGGCAATGGCTACCTCGCCGAAATGGAATATCGATGCCGCCAAGCCTGCATCAACCTGCGGCAGCGTGTTAAACAGGGTTAAAAAATCGTTTATGCAGCCCGCGCCGCCCGATGCAATAACGGGCACCGAAACCGCATCGCAAACCGCACGAAGCATTTCGAGGTCGAAGCCTTTTTTAACGCCGTCGGTATCAATGGAGTTCACAACAACCTCGCCTGCACCATTGCCAACACAGCGCTTTATCCATTCGATAGCTTCCATACCCGTGTTCTCTCTACCGCCCTTGGCAAAAACGCGGAAAACGCCGTCAACGCGCTTAATATCAACCGATAAAACAACGCACTGGTCGCCATAAAGCTTGGCAGCCTCGCCGATGAGCGCGGGATTTTTAATAGCGCCGGAATTAACGCTAACCTTGTCGGCACCGCATTTCAGCACGCGGTCAAAATCCGCCACGGTGCCTATGCCGCCGCCAACAGTCAGCGGAATAAACACGCTTTTGGCGGTCTCTGTTAGAATATCGGTGAAAAGGCGCCTGCCGTCGGAGGAGGCGGGTATATCATAAAAAACCAGCTCATCCGCACCGCAACTGCTATAAAATTTTGCGAGCGAAACGGGGGAGGAAACGTCGCTTAGTCCCTCAAAGTTCACGCCCTTAACAACCCTGCCGTCCTTAACGTCAAGGCAGGGGATTATTCTCTTGGTTATCATTCAGCCACCCGTATAGCCTCTCTCAGGTCAATAGCACCCGTGTAATAAGCCTTGCCTATAATGGCGCCGTAAATATCCTGCGCTGCAAGCCGCTTCACGTCATCAATGGAACTCACGCCGCCCGATGCGGTAACGTTAATGGAGAAACGCTCCGCCAACTCATTATAAAGCTCGTGGTTGGTGCCTTGCATTGCGCCGTCCTTGGAAATATCGGTGCATATCAGCGTTTTAACGCCGGCCTTTTCCATCATCTCGCAGAACTCAAATGCCTCAAACTCCGACTTTTCAAGCCAGCCCTTAATGGCAACAAAGCTATCCTTAATATCAATGCCAACGGCAATTTTATCGCCGTATTTTGCAATTGCTTCTGATAAAAATTCGGGGTCGTTAACCGCCGCCGTGCCTAAAATAACACGGTCGATTCCCGCAGCTACGTAACGCTCTATAACCTCCATGCTGCGAATACCGCCGCCAATCTCGCAGAAAAGTCCGCTTTTGGCTTTAATCTCGCAAACGGTATCAAAATTGGGTGTTCCGCCCTCTTTTGCACCCTCTAAATCTACAAGATGGATATGCGTTGCGCCGCACGCCTTAAAATCGAGTGCTACCGCCGCAGGGTCATCGTTATAGACTGTCATCTGTGCATAGTCACCCTTATAAAGGCGAACAGCCTTGCCGCCCACCAAATCAATTGCAGGGAAAATAATCATAAAACTTATCCTTTATATTATAATTCGGCAAAAGCCCTTAGTATCGAAAGTCCAACGTCACCGCTTTTTTCAGGGTGGAACTGGCAACCGTAAACGTTGCCACTCTGCACTGCCGCCGTAACGGGAATGCTATATTCCGTATCGGCTATAACCGATTCGGCGCAGTCTGCCGCGTAATACGAATGCACGAAATAAACGCAGTCACCATTTTTAACGTATTTGAGAATGGGACTTTCGCGCTTAATATCGAGCGCGTTCCAGCCAATGTGCGGAATTTTAAGCGAGCTATCCACAGCGCCAAGCAGCGGCTTTATCGAGCCCTTTATAAGCCCCAACCCCTCATGGCAGCCGTATTCATAGCTTTTTTCAAATAAAAGCTGCATTCCGAGGCAAATGCCCATCAGCGGCTTGCCGTTTTGCGCTTCCCGCTTTATCAGTTCGCAAAGACCACTCTCGCGCAGTTTTTTTGCAGCATCGCCAAACGCACCAACTCCGGGCAGGAGAATGCGGTCGGCACTTTTTATAACCTCGGGGTCGGCAGTAACCACCACGTCCGCGCCGATGGCCGCAAACGAGCTCTCGAGCGAAAAGAGGTTGCCAACTCCGTAATCAACAATGGCAATCATTATAAAACACCCTTTGTGGAAGGAATATCGTTTTTAAACTTTTCATCAATGGCAACCGCCATTCTTACGCTGCGACCCACCGATTTATAAATGCCCTCAAGAATGTGGTGAGTGTTTTCGCCCACAACCTCCATAATGTGCAGGTTGCATTCGGCGGTGCGCACGAAGCCA
>JAZOPP010000045.1:0-3346 GCA_045655625.1 Acutalibacteraceae bacterium | reverse complement strand
CCTTGACCGCAGCGCTAACCGTGCTGCTTGCTGTTTTAAGTCGCACGGCGGGTGCCTCGCCCGAAGCGGCTCCGTTAGTGAGAATCCAGCCATATGCCGCAACCGCCTGAGCCTTTAGCGCCTCCTTCTCATAAGAAGCGCCCATCTCAGCCTCTACAATGCGGCATAAAATATCATAAGTGCTGCCCGTAACCTTTTGCTTGGCAGCAGTATCATAAACCGTAATGATTTTGTTTCCTATTTGCGCCATGGCATTCTCGGCAGTAATTGCGGGGCTTATAACCGAAGAAACGCCATCGGTCTCCTGCTTTTTAAACGCAGCGGCAAACTCCTCAGCCTTATCGGGCGAGAGGGGAGCACTCTGCTCATAAGTGCTTGAGAATTTAGTGTAATCAATAGCGCCCATCGGCTGAATACCGCTAGGTGGTGTTCGGTCGGCAATATCGGCAACCGACATTTTTCCATCATTTTTTGTTGCATTTTGAGTGTCAACCATTGCACTCTCGCCTGCGCGCAATCTGCGTGCGACAACCACGGTATTATTCTTGCCGTAAGCAACCAGTGTAATTATCTCGTCGCTTGCCTTAACGTCAACTGTAGTTTTAATTTCCGATTTTCTGAGCAGCGCCTCTAAATGTTCCTTGAATTCGGCATCATCAAAGAACGAGGTTTCAAGCAGCTCGCTATCCACCTTGCCGTCGCAGGTGAATGCTGCGAATATTTTGTAGGTATCGCTGCCGTAAAGTGTATCAAAATTGATGGTGGGGGAGGTGCGATAACCCTCAACCGTTGCTATTTCATCAAGTCCCGAGAACATAACGCCGCCATGTGCATCCTTGCCGTAAATAACAATGTTGCGGTAGTAGGTCTGTGCGGTGATATCTCCTTTGATATACGGGGTGCCATACATAAGACTATACCAACCGTTATACAGATGGTTCTTATAATATCCCTCGCCCTTGTTTATTTCGGTAACGATAGGATATTTGATGCCCGCTCCGTCTATTTTAAGGAAGCCTATGGTATCGGAATTAAAGTCATAAAGCTCGCCCATAGCGTCAATTATTCCATCATCGCTTTGATGCTCGGCACCATATTTCTCGCCATAGCCCTTATAAAGCTTTTTAATAACCAGCGGCTCTGCCAAGAACATATAAGCTAAAAGACCAACGCCGAGGAATAACACTATAAGGAATAAAACTAAAAGGCGCTTAAGTGCTTTATGCGGCTTTTTCTGCTTTTCTTCACTTAGAAAATCGCTCTCAAACTCCGAAAAATCAGCAGGCTTTTCTTTTTTGTTTATTATGTAGTTCTCATCAATTTCTGCCGCCTCAGTTCCCTCGGGGCTATTGTCAGGCCCTTTCACCTCGACAGGCGGTGTTTTGTTAATATTATTCGCAAGCTCGCAAATATATCCATGAACAAGCTCATGGCATACTGTTTTGCGTGTCTCGCGGTCTTCGAATAAAACTATTATTGACTGCGGTCCGCACTCTATAACGCAACCACCCAAATTTCCGTCTGCTGTAACGAGCGGAATGGAGCCTTCGGGTAATGAGTGCTCACCCTCAACACCAAAAGCGGTAAGATCCGTCGCTGACAGTTTATATCCGATAGCGGCACAAAGGTCGGGGAGAATGGCGTTATCGCCCTGTGCATTTCCAACCGCGAAAACTATCTGGCTTCGCGAAACGGCGCGACTGAGCGAACGCACGAAGCTTGCGCTGTCCTTCGGCTTGTCCGAAAGCAACCGCATCGTGCAGCAACCGCAAAGATTAAATTCAAGTTCAAAATCCGAAGCCGTAGCGTAATAGATTACGTCGGCCTTAATGGGTGCCGCCATTATTCTTACTCCTTTAAATTCGTGTTAATTTTGTGTGGAAGTATCAGAAAAATTGCTAGTGGTGGAGGAAACATCCGAGGAATCGGTAGCCTCCTCGCTCGAAAGGCTGGAACTATCGGTTATTGTTCCGTCAGTATTTCCGATTTCGGATGAATTGGAAATATCAGAGGATAGTGTGTCGCTCGATAAAACGTCGCTTGCAGTACCTGAAACGGTGCTGCTCGAATCAGTGCCGTCAAAGCGATAGGGATTTTTTATGTTTTTCTTATCGTAATACGCCTGTGGATAGCGCGGATTTTCGTTCACCGAAACCTCTTTTGGGTCAACCGTAGCATCCTCGCCATCGCGAACTCTGCGCGCAACGATAACAAGTCTTGCATCAGTAAATTCGCCCGTGCAGGTCGAGAGGGTAACGATCCGGTCATCCTCCAGCACGTCAACTCCCGTGTTGATAATGCTGCGTTCCTTAAGTTGGGAAACAAATGCCAAAAAAACGTCCTGCGTTGTGAAAAGAGGTGTACGATATTCAAAAACGTAACCGTTATCCTGCTCGGGGGAGGCATTTGTGATAAATATCGAGAAAATCTTATAAGTCGCATCATCATAAAGGGTGCGCATTGTAAAGGTGGGGTTTTCCTTATAGAAATTGAGGTTTTTATAACGCTTTAGCGTTCCGAACATAGAGCCATCCTTCATTTCGTGGCCGTAGATAACAAGATTTTGACTGGTGTAATCAGCTTCAATATCACTTGCGGCATCAAAATAAAGGGTACCGTATCGGCTTTTTTCTTTAAGGAAATTATGCTTGAGATAAAAATTATTATCCTTGCCGAGAACAACGGGGTTATCAACCTTGGTGCCCGGTATGGTCAGCCAAGCTTTGGTGTCATTGTTTTTCTTTATAACTTCCTCAAAGCTTAGATAAACGCCATCGTCATCCTTTTCGGTAACCTCCTGCTTATAAATCTCGCGAACCTCATCAACTATCTCGTTTTGGGTATCACTCTCGCGGAAGTAGTCTATCATATAAGCGGAAGAGAGAATAAGCGCAACAAGCGAAATGATAAACACAAGTTTTCTTATTATCTCGCCAAGCTTATCGCCCTTCCATGGTAGCAGTGATTTAAAAAATCTCATAAATCTGAACTTGATCCCTGATTCCTTGTTTTCGGCAGGTGACGCCGGCGCTTTCTTTGAAAGTTTTTCCTTGACAGGGATCTCATCAGGCTCTGTGCTGTCGAGAATCATATCGGTTTTCACTTCTATGGGCTCGGGGATTTCATTATCCTCATGAACCTCGGTTATGAAATCTGTGGGATTTTCCTGTACCGCAGTCTTGCGACCAAACAACGATAACAATCTTTGCTTAATACTCATAGCCGCCAGTTCGCTTACGGCAGGAATTTCATCATCCTCAAAGGAAGAAAGATATTCGCTCTGGTTTTTGGCGTACTCAATAGCATCTTCCTTGACGGCGGGCTCGTAATGGTCGTTCTGTGCAAC
>JAZOPP010000044.1:0-3702 GCA_045655625.1 Acutalibacteraceae bacterium | reverse complement strand
ATCTACAATAACCACGGCGGCGGTTACGCCCTCATCACGAAGCTGTGCGGCGGCGGTTGCAGCATCGGCGCACAGAAAACGAATATTCTCTATTTTATTTTCGCGGGCGTTGGCAAAGGCATCCTCAACCGCTTGCGGCACTATCTCGACTCCTATAACGCTTCGGGCTCGGGATGCCGCGATAAGGCCTATGGCACCCGTGCCACAATAAAGGTCGATAACCGTTTTGCCCTCGGCATCGGCTGCATCGACCGCGGCGGTATAGAGTTTTTCCGCCATATCGTGGTTTACCTGAGCGAAGGACAGCGGTGAAACGCGCAAGCGCACTCCGCAAAGTTCATCGGTTATAAAGCCCTCACCATAGAGAGTTTTGCAGGTGTCGCCCAAAATCACGTTGGTTTGCTTGCGGTTTATATTGATGCAAACACCACGCAGCTTTTCACCCAGAATGCTTTTTAAGATTTCTATGAACGCATTATGGTGGGGCAGATTTTCGCCGTTGATTACAACCGTTACCAAAATATCGCCGCTTGCAGCAGAACGGATATAAAGATGGCGGATAAGACCCTTGCCCGTTGTCTCGTTATAAACCGTGAGGTTATACTGCTTTATCCAAAGTTCGAAAGCCTTGGAAATAAGCGAGAAAACGGGAGGCTGCAGTCGGCAGTTATCAACCGGAACGATTCGGTGGCTTCGGGCGGCAAAGAAGCCTACCCTGCCCTCGGCGTTTACAGGATACTGCGCTTTATTGCGATAGCCCTCGCTTTTATCGGAAATAATATTGGCAAGCGGAATACTTAGCCCACCTATTCGGGTGAGCGCATTGTTTACTATCTGTGTTTTTATGCGGCATTCCTCAGCATAGCTCATATGGCGGAACACGCAGCCGCCGCAGCGGTCATAGCATTCGCAATCGGGAGCTATGCGGCATTCCGATGGGGAGAGAATTTTAAGCAGCTTGCCATAGGCATAGTTTTTTTGCAGCTTTACTATCTTGACAAGCACGGTATCGCCTACCGCTGTGTGCGGCACGAAAACCGCCATTCCCTCATGCCTGCCTACACCATTGCCCTCGCTTGTAACGTCGGTGATAAGCAGCTTTATATCCTCATTTTTTTGCATGGTTTTCCTCATTTCGAAAAAGACCCCTGCGCGACCGCGCAAAGGTCCTATACTTTATTGATATACTGTGTAGCGCTCTTCGAGATGACGGTCGAGTTCTTCATTTATATCACGTGAGTCATATGCGCTCTTATAAACGTCGAGCGTTTTTCCGTTGATATATACTACGGTTTTATCCAGCCAGGCTACGGTTGCCTTATCGGTGCCTACCTCCCAATAGATATTGCGGGTCTTACCATCGGACACTGCCTCGCAACGAACTGCACTGCCAAGTGGATTTTTAACAACGTAAACGTTTACCTTTTCGCTTCCGTTCGGAGAGGGATAGGTTGCGGTGAGGGTGCCTGTGGGAACCTCCTCAACGTTGTGGAAGAAGGCATCCTTTATCTCGAACACGGTGTTGAAAATCATAACTGCGAACATTACGAGGGTTAGAACGATGAGTGCTTTTTTTGATTTCATTTTAAGCGCTTCCTTTCTTTTAAAAGCTGCTTCGATAATCGAAGAAATCGGTTTCGCGGCTGAGCCTTGCGCGATGATTATGGAAATAGACGGCATAACGGCAATGCACGGTATAACAAAGGAGCATATACGGCAGGGTTAATACCAGCGTGATGCCGAGCGCAGAGAGGATTATCCAGCCGAGCATGCCTATTACCAGCACGATATAGGCGCCTGCGGTTTTACGGCTTATAAGCTTGGAGAGATGGAAAATTTCCGCCACCTCAAGCTGCTCGCTGCCCACGAATAAAAGCGGTGAGATATAATAGCGCACCGAAAATATGGCAAACATAACTATTCCTAGGACGGATAGTATTGTTGATAAGAACATGAGATGCATTTGCGCCTGACTATCAACAAACTCGGCTGCAAAGCCGTGCGCCGCCATTACGGCGATATATGGCAGGAATGCGCCGAACGCGCTGAATATTATTCTCACGGAAAAGCCTATCGTGAATTTAACGCTCTTTAGGAATGCGCCCGAATCGGAAAAATAATAAAAGATAGAATCGAGTGACGGACGCCTATCTCCGCCCAAAAGCCACACAAAACGGATAACTCCGAAAAGCAGCGGAAAGAACAGCAAAAGCGAATAAAAGATTTTGAAAGGAACAATTGCCCATGCCGCCAGTTCACCCATAAGCAGCAGAAAAACGCTTTCGACATAAAGCTCGATAAATACTGCAGCTATAAGCAAAAACGCACAGGCAATAAGCGGAGGCCAATTTTTGCGCAAAAGCGCCTTGGCGGTGCTTTTAACCGCCGAATTTCCCGGCACGGACATCACTCCCTTTCTTTAAGTATTATATCAATTATGCTGGAAAAATCAATTAACACATTGTTAATCTTAAGCCTTTTTAAGGTTGGCGAAGTTGGACATTAGCTTTTTGGTGCCCACCTTTTCGAAAGCAACCTCAACAAGGGTATCGTTTCCCATGGGTGTGAGAGAGAGGACCATTCCCTCGCCGAAGGTTTTGTGGATTACAGAGTCGCCGACCGCATAGTTAATCTCCGTACGTGCGGGAGCTGCTGCTCGCGGTGCAGGCGCTTTTTTCTTTTCCGAAAAGCCAAACGAGGAGCCAAAGCTTACGCGCTCCTCACGGAAGCCTCCTGAGAAGCCACCCGAGAAACCGCCCGAATAGCTACCCGAATAACCTCCCTGTGATAGGGATGGGGCACGCTTTACATTGCAGTATTCCTTAGGAACTTCAGCGAGGAAGCGGGATTCGGGGTTGCGGGTGGTTTGACCATAGAGCATACGGCAATAGGCATTGGTCATATAAAGCTTTTTGCGGGCACGGGTTATGCCAACGTATGCCAAGCGGCGCTCCTCCTCGATATCCTCTTCACTGCCGAACATAGACTGGTTGCCGGGGAATATGCCTTCCTCGAGACCTATTAAATAAACGTGGTCGAACTCAAGGCCCTTGGCGGAATGCAACGTCATGAGTATTACGGTGTCGGATTCGGCATCGTAGTTATCGATATCGCTAAAGAGTGAGATATCCTCAAGATAATTTGAGAGGGTTACAACGGTGTTCTCCTGCTCATATTGCAGGATGCTTGTATGCAATTCCTTGACGTTTTCGGCGCGTTCTGCACCCTCCTCGCCCTGTGCCTTGAGCGACGTCATATAGCCTGTTTTTTCGAGCAGCTCATCGAGCAGTTCGTGAAGCGGAAGTTGCTCTGCCTTTTCGCGCAGTTCGTTTATAAGTGCGGCAAACTCAGAAAGCTTACCTGCCGCACGCGAAAGCGCAGGATAATTTTGCGCGTTTGATACTACCTCGAATATCGAAACGCCCTCACTCTCGGCTATGGCGGCGGCGTTATTGAGCGTTGTTGCTCCTATGCCGCGCGCAGGCTCGTTTATTATTCTAATCAGGCGGAGATTATCGGCAGGGTTGTTGATAACGTTTAAATAGGAGGTTACGTCTTTAATTTCCTTTCGTTCAAAGAACTTCAAACCGCCAAAGACCTTGTGCGGCACGTTATATTTCAAAAACTCTTGCTCAAACGAGCGAGAAAGTGCGTTGAGGCGCATCAAAACGGCGATATCCTGATAGCGATATCCCGAATATG
>JAZOPP010000043.1:0-10024 GCA_045655625.1 Acutalibacteraceae bacterium | reverse complement strand
CCTTGGAAGCCGGGATATTTATAGCCTTCTTAGTCTGGGGATTGATGCCGGTGCGAGCTGCACGAGCGCGAACCTCGAAAGTACCGAAGCCAACGAGAGCAACCTTATCACCCTTCTTAAGAGCGCCTTCAACGGTGTCAACAAAAGCTGCTACTGCTGCATCTGCATCCTTCTTGGAAATGCCTGCCTTCTCGGCGATTGCTGCAACTAATTCTGTCTTGTTCATTATAAATAACCTCCAAAAATAATCTGACCGAATGGTCAAAATTTCGCTTTGTCCGTGACTTGAGGACAAGCCCAAAAATCACTACATTAAATTTACCACATAATTTTAAAAAAATCAAGAGAAAATATCACAAAAGTGCTGTTTTGAGGCACAAAATGTGCACTTTTTTTGTAAAATGAGCACAAAATCATCCAACAAGGTGCAGTTTTTTGAATAGTTTAAGCAGTTTTTTGCCCTTAGGCAGTGCCAAAACATCATCTTCAGTAAATGTACGGAGGGCGAAAAGCGCTGCAAAATAGGTTATTCCCGCTGCTGCAATGGCTGCCATTGTATAAAGCGAGCCGGCGCCCAAGGAGTTTACAAAGTATGCCGCTGCACCGCATAACGCACCGGAAATAAGCGGCTTTAAAAGCGTTCCCATAATATTGGGGACAACTCCTGTGTAACGAATTAAGCACACGAAGTTTGCAACAAAAATAAACACAAAGCTGCAAAGTGTTCCTATTGGTGCGCCTAAAATATTGATAGTCGGAATGCCGACGAGAACATAGTTAACAACTATTTTAATAGCGGCACCTATAGCAATATTGCGAACCGGAATCATCTGCTTGCCTATCGCCTGGAGAATGCTGGTCATGGGTGCGGAAAGTCCTGCAAATATTGCGGCTACACCAAATACTGCGAGCATAGGTCCACCGATTTGTATAGATGCTACGTCGCCGTAAAGCATACCCATAATCGGTGTGGAGAGAACTGCCATGCCTATTCCTGCGGGAATCGCAATAATAGCAGTTAGTTTTACAACCGATTCAACGCTCTTTCTAACAGCAGGTTTATTTTCGCGGTCGGTCGCCCAGACTGATGCCAAAAGCGGCAGTGCGCTTACGCCCAAAACGGAAGCAATGGTGGGAATGAGATTATAAATTGTGAAGGCCTGGCTGCGAACGCCAAACAAAAAATTGGGGATTTTATCATCGGCAAGTGCATCGCCAACAGCGTGGAGATTATAATCGGCGATGGCGGTAGAATACATTTCCTTTAAGGTATCGAGCGATGTATCAAGCAATCGACCTATCTGCCATTTAACCATAAATACATCTATAAAGCTTGCTACATTGGTTGCGAGCGAGGTGAGCACTACGGGAATTGCTATTGCTGCTAACGCACGCAGAATAACCTTTTGAGAGCGTGGTTCTGGAGAGGATGCGAGTTCCTCCTCAGTGATTCCATCGCCCTTTATTTTATGTCGTAGCGCCAAGAATGCAGAGCTAAGTGCCGTGCCTATGGTTACGCCCATAATAGCGCCTGCGGCAGCATAATCGACGTTTTTGGTGGATTCGAGGATTATATACGCCGCGGTATAGCCTATGAGCAGTTTACTTGCTGCCTCAATAATATCGGATATTGCCGTGGGATACATATTTCGCATACCCTCGTAATATCCACGATATATCGATGAAATACAGCAGAACAACAGCGATGGAGCAATCATCATAACGCTATAGATTGATTTGCCAGAAGGGTCTGTGGCACCAACGAAAATGCCTGAAAATGCCATCATCGCAGTAAAGCCGATAACACCCGTTACAAGGAATGCTTTTTTTGCGAGCTTTAATATTGCTTTAGCATCCCTAAAGCGCTTTTGAGCAACGCTCTCGGCCACCATACGCGATATCGCTATGGGAAGGCCTGCCATTGCAAGACCGTATATCGGGGTAAAAAGCTCATACGCCGAGGAGAACGAGCCCATACCATCGGTCGTGAGCAGGTTTGCCAGCGGAATTTTGAATATAGCGCCTATGATTTTTGAGAGGGCAGTTGAAATTATAAGTATCAACGCACCGTATTCGAAGCTTTGTTGTTTTCTTGTGTTCATAATTCACTCTACCCTAACAAAAGAATTTATTGGTTTTCAGCATTTGCTTTACGCCGCGCATGAGCAGCCCGGCTAAATCGAACTTTTCATTTTCGTTCATATCGCGGTATGCGGCGCTTGCCGATTCGCCTGCATCATCCGATACTCGGCGAATGGAGCAAAACGGCACGTTTGCTATATGGCATACCGAAGCGATAGCCGCAGGTTCCATATCGCAGGCAGCTGCTGAATAATCTGCTATAAGTTGTTGCTTAAGCTCCTCGTTGCTTACAAAGCAGTCGCCTGTTACGAGCGTTCCACTGCCGAGTGAGAGCAACTCGCTGAAATACTCAAGCAATGTCTCATCGGCATCGTATATGTAGGTTTGGCCCGGTTTAACACCCTTTTTAAAACCTAAGGCGGTGAGGTCAAAATCGTGCTCGATGAAGCGTGAGCCTATAACGAGTTCACCTCTTGCAACATCCTTTATGCCGCCCGAAAGTCCTGCATTTAAAATCATATTGCAGCCGCTATCAATAAGGTGCATCGCAGCAGCCGCGGCATTGACCTTGCCTATGCCGCAATAAACCGACCAAAGTGTGATTTCGCGTGATTCATTTTTAAAAGTAAATTTATGGCCTGCTCTGCCGAAATAGGGAGCCTCTTCCCCGCCCATCTGCGCAAAGGGAGCATATTCCATATCATCGGCTATTACGATGCCAATTTTTAAATTTTCCATAACGCTTGTCCTCTCTTTACGGATTAGTTCAGTTCGGCACCGCAGTTATTGCAGAACTTTGCACCCGAGCGGTTTTTAGCACCACAAATCGCGCAGGCGCGCTTGCCGCCTGTCTGATTGAGTTCTTCCTCCGCTATACGCAAAAGTTCCTCACGGTTGCGAATATCCTCGATTAAGGATGCAATATTCTCGGGCAGATCTTCTGCTTCCTCGAGCTCGCCCGCTACCTCACGACCAAGCTTTTCGTAACGTTTGGCTATTGCCGTACGCATAGAGGAAATATCCATTTTCTGCTTGCCGTTTATAACTACCTGTTCGGTCTTTTTATAGGCCGAATCAAAAACGTCGCGAGCCTTATTTAAAACGTCATCTAAAAATTCCATAATGATTTCCTCTCTTTATTTAATGGGATGCAAGAATTCTCTCAAAAGCGAATCGGCAGGAACTAAATCCTCATCTAATTCGCAAAATTTGCTGAGTCCCTCTGCCGTTTTAACAACGTACATATAATCTTCACTATCGGGACTTATTTGCGAAAGCAGGTGAAGCACGCGCTTTTTGAAAACGCAGGATTCATAATCGTGAAGTGTGGTGATTATGCGATCGGCAGTTGGCTTAAAGCCGTAAAGATATTTGCGTTCACCTCTTACAACACTTTCCCACATATCGAAGGTGCGTTGCGGAGAAGCTCCGCGATAGATATCATCGCGTGACATTCGGCGCATTAGGCGCATCTGACGGCTGGAAAGCACCGCTTCGCCTTTTTCATCATAGATGGTTTTAGACACTGAAATATATACCTTGAATATGTTTTCTTTCGGCAGCATCTCGGTGAGCAACGGATTCAAAGCGTGCAGTCCCTCTACAATGAGAACGCCATCATGTGAAATATTGACAAGATGACGCTCGCTCTTTCTGCGGCCGGGACCAAAATCAAAAAGCGGCATATAGCTTTTGCCTGTTTCGATTATCTCGGAAAAGCAGCGGTTTATTTCGGGGATATCAAGTGAATGCACCGTTTCAAGATCGGGTTTGCCCTCATCATCCAGTGGAGCGCTATCGCGATTGAGATAGAAATCATCAAGCGACACTACACTGGGATGCACACCCATAGATTCCAAACATCTATGAAGAATATGGGCGGTGGTGGTTTTGCCCGAGCCCGAGGGACCCGCTATCATAATTATCTTTTTCTGAGCGTTATTCTTAACGTCCTCAGCAAGCGAGCGTATTTCGCTGTGATAACGCTCCTCACATTGAGAAATATATTCTTTTGCGTTTTTTGCGACTTCCCTATTTATATCATTTACGGTAAGTTTCATAAAAACTGCTGATTCTCGCCTTTCTATCCATAAGTTCGCCGAAGCGCGTAATATATTCATATGGATATTTATAGTTAAAAATTCGTTCGATATAATCGCCGCTTGGCTCTTTAAGTTTGGTTACAGCAGAAGCGCCGCACGCCAATATTGTGTGCGTTTCGTCCATAATATAAACGTTATAAAGGCACTCGAAGCCTACTTTAGAATAGCCAACGTTTTCGAGGTTGCCAACGGTTTTACTCTGGCGATACATATAATACGGAACTATCCCCTCTGCGCTCAAGCGTTCACGTGCAGAACGCACCATAGCCTGCGCGGTGTTTCCGATATCGGCGGGCAAAACTGCTTTATCGGTCGAGAGTGTTGCCGCACGCTTCATAGAAAGCGAATGAACGGTCACGCTCTCGGGTGAGAGTTCCAATATTTTATCGAGGGTTGCTTCGAAGCTTTCGATAGTATCGGTTGGCAGGCCTGCTATAAGGTCGGTGTTTATATTATCAAAGCCGCATTCACGTGCTAAGCGGAATGCTTCAACCGTTTGTTGTGCCGTATGGCGGCGGCCGATAGCTGATAGCACCGAATCGTTCATTGTTTGCGGATTTATGCTGATTCTGCTAACACCGTTTTTGCGCAGAGCCATAAGCTTTTCGCGCGTTATGGTATCGGGGCGACCAGCTTCTACTGTGAATTCACGAATGAAGGACATATCGAAGTTTTCACGAACGGTTGAAAGCACGGTATTGAGTTGCTCGGCAGAAAGGGTTGTGGGAGTTCCTCCTCCCATATATATCGTTTCAAGGCGAAGAGAATGCTGCTTTGCATACTCTGCTGTGATTTTAAGCTCCTCACACAGCAATTCCACATACTGCGGAATGAGCTTTTTTGCATGCTCTACGGAATGGGAAACAAACGAGCAATAGGAGCAGCGGCTCGGACAAAACGGGATGGAAATATAAAGACTGAAGGATTCGGGTACCGAGAGAGAAACGATGCTATCCTCGCTTTTATGAGTTTCCTTGCAAAGCGATATCTTTTCCTCGGATACCAATAGCTTTTCTTTGAAATACTTATCTGTTGCGCTCTCACCTTCCGTGCGGCAAAGGCGCGCATAAAGTTTTGCGGGGCGAACACCGGTAAGTATTCCCCAGGGCGGAACGTATCCCGTTGCCGCGGTAAAACAATTATAAAGACAAACCGCAAGTTCACGCTCACATGTATCCTTATAATCAGATATATCGTTTTGAATGGTCGCATTGAAACGGAACTCTTTTCCGTAAAGAGAGAGAACTGCTTCAAGAAAAGTTTCGCTCTCACCCTTTTTGCAAACGGTTACCGCAGATATATCCTCTGCTTTGAGTTCTTCTGTTATTTCGATTTTTTCAAAAGGCAGGAAAATTCGACAAAGCTTTTCAAGCTCATAGCGAAAATCATGCCCGATTACTGTTAAAATCATAGTTAAAATTCCCGAATATAATATGGATTGTTTTGGTGTTCAAAATAAAGCGTGGTTTTCTCGCCGTGACCCGGATAAACGATATAATCCTCCGAAAGAGAAAAAAGTTTTAGGAGGGACCGCTGCATATCAGCAAAGCTGCCGCCCGGAAAATCGGTTCGACCGATGCTCATATAAAACAGAGTATCGCCGCTGAACATTACGTTACCTGTGATAAGGCACACAGAGCCCTCTGTGTGGCCCGGGGTTTCAAGCACCTTAAAGCTTATATCGCCAAGGAGAATATCGCCCTCGCCAAGCAGCATATCGGGTGATACGGCTGAGTGAGAAATGCCTAAATACGAGCCGAGACTATCGGTCATATTCATCAGTCCGCAGGCATCCTTTGGCGAGATGCACACAACTCCACCATATTGCTTTTTTATTTCACATATCGCTGCAATATGGTCGCAATGGCGATGAGTTGCAACAATATAAAGCTCTTTATCGCTATTATCTTTTAAAAAGGAAATCAGCGTTTTGGTCATAGCCGAGGGGTCAATAACCACCGCTGTTTTATCGCTCTTTAGCATATAACAGTTGGCGCCCATCATTCCCTGCGGCTCTGAAGTGATATTCATTTTTATTTTCTCCAAGTATCGGTATTGAGGATGATGGTAACGGGACCATCGCAACAAAGGTCTATCTTCATATCGGCGCCGAAAACACCTGTTTCAACCCGCTTTACACCGTTTTGCTTTAATTGCTCGCAAAAGAGTTTATAAAGGCGGTCGGCCTCAACGGGCTCCATTGCACCGATAAACGAGGGGCGGTTGCCCTTTTTAGTATCGGCACAGAGGGTGAAATTGGATACGACCAATGCACCTCCGTCGATATCAATAAGCGACAGATTCATTTTATCGTTTTCATCGCAAAATATGCGGAGCGCAGCGGTCTTGCGGGCCAAAAGCTCAGCCTCTGCGGCGGTATCATTCTCGTTAACACCGAGCAAAACCAAAAAGCCTTTATCTATACTGCCGCTTTTAACTCCGTCTGCAACTACGCTTGCGTGCTCGGCACGCTGAATTATTGCTATCATTACTGATTTATCCTTTCTATCGAGAAAACGCCGTGCAGCTTACCAAGGCGCGCGGTTATGCTCTGTAGGTGTTCAACGCCTGCGGTTTTCAAGGTTACGATAACCACGCAATTGCCGTTTTTGGTGCTGCGGGCATTAACTGCATGAACGGTTACCTTCATGTTGAACAGCGCGGCCGTTACATCCATAAGCATACCGTCACGGTTGACACCGGTTATCTGCAACGTTGTTACAAAGTCTTCGCTTGCAACCACGTTCCAGCGTGCATTAACCCAGCGCTCAGGCTCTTCGCTCTCTTTGATATTACGCGGAACGTTGCAGCAATCGCGCTTGTGGACCGAAACACCGTGGCCACGGGTGATAAAGCCGATAATATCATCGCCGGGAAGCGGTGAGCAGCATTTGGAGAGCTTAATAAGGCAGTTATCAATGCCCTCGACCTCAACGCCGCCGGTGGGCTTCTTGGCAACGGGCTTTACTATATCCTCAACCTGAACAGGCTTTTGGGATTTGACAAGCTTTCCGTAGTCATCCTTAATGCGGGGCATTATTTTGGAGAGGATAATACCGCCATAGCCTATAGCGGCATAGAAATCCTCGGTATCATTGAGGTGCTGACGGCGAGCAAGCTCGGATAGGAATTCCTCCATCTCCTCGCCCGATAAGGTAATGCCGTTGCGCGCAAACTCGCGCTCAACCTCGCTTTTACCCGTTTCGATATTCTCGGCACGGCGCTCTTTTTTGAACCATCCGCGGATTTTAGCCTTTGCCTGATTGGTTACTGCTATTTTAAGCCAATCGCGGCTGGGAGCGTGATTTTGGGCGTTTGTTGTGAGGATTTCGATTATCTCACCCGTTTTGATAACGTGGTTGAGCGGAACGATACGTCCATCAACCTTGGCGCCCACCATTCTGATACCTACGGCGGAATGGATGGCAAAGGCAAAGTCGATAATGGTGGAGCCTACGGGCAGGTTTATAACGTCACCTTTAGGGGTAACCGCAAAGACGTCCTCTTGTGCCAAATCGGTTTTGATGGTTTGAATGATATCGTTGGCGTTTTCATCCTCTTTTTGCGATTCAAGAATCTGGCGAACCCAAGAAATACGTTCATCCATCTTACTGCGGGAATTCTCAATTCCCTCTTTATATTTCCAATGCGCCGCAATTCCGAATTCGGCGGTGTGATGCATATCGAAGGTTCGAATCTGAATCTCAAACGGGATACCCTCACGGCCGATAACGGTGGTGTGCAGCGACTGATACATATTGGGCTTGGGGGTTGAGATATAATCCTTAAAGCGGTTCGGAATTGGACGGAACATATCGTGCATTATTCCGAGGATATTATAGCAATCGGCTATAGTATCGGTTATGATACGGACTGCATAAATATCATATATCTCATCGAAATCTCTGCCCTGAATATACATTTTGCGATAGATGCCGTGGATAGATTTAACGCGGCTTTCTATCTGTACACTAGTGTTAGGCAGGATTTCTTTTAGGTGATTTTCAATACGATCTCGAATCTTTTTAAGGTTATCCTCTCGCTCGGATTTGCGAACAGAGAGCAGCTCCTCAACCTCGTGATATGCGATGGGGTCGAGGTGCATTATTGCAAGGTCTTCAAGTTCTTCCTTAACGGCGCGAATACCAAGACGATGCGCTATAGGAGCATAGATTTCCAGGGTTTCGAGCGATTTCTCACGCTGCTTATCCTCGCGCATGGCATCAAGCGTGCGCATATTGTGCAGGCGGTCGGCAAGTTTTATGATTATAACTCGGATATCCTCGTTCATAGCCATAAACATTTTGCGAAGGTTTTCCGCCTGGAATTCTTCCTTTGAGGTAAACTGAATCTTACCCAACTTGGTTACGCCCTCAACAAGGTTGGCAACGCTGCTGCCGAAATCCTTTTCGACGTCTTCATGGGTTACCTTGGTATCCTCAATTACGTCGTGCAGCAGCGCGGCGATAATTGATTCGCTATCCATTCCCATTTTAAGGAGAATAAAAGCAACCGACAGCGGATGAACGTAATACTCCTCGTGCGAAAAGCGATACTGACCTTTATGGGCTTCGGTGCAGAGTTCGAATGCCTTTTTAATCTGCGGAATATCATATCCGCCCTGCTCTTTAAGCTGTTTTTCTAAGCTTTCAAAATCTTTTATATATTTATCATCCATTGTCGGGGTCACCTTCTTTCAAGCGTGTCAGTATTGTTGAGCGGTCAAGGTCGGAACGGACACCATCGACCCTGCGGAGGATCGTGATATCTCCCTTTTCTTCAATTTCCAGAATGCCAAGCTCGCTTAATATATCGCAGGCGGCTAAAATTTTGCCTACGGCTAATCTGCCCGTGAGCTTATTGAGCACCAGTTGTTTATTGACGGGTGCCTCGCAGCAACGGAAAACCAGTCCTATCTCCTCACGGGTAGGACGGATGAATGAAGTATCACGGCAGAAGCCACGGATAAAATCGCTATAAAGTGCGGCGGTTTCGATATCAACCTCGCTTTGACCGGAGGGGCGAATCTCCTTAACCAGCACGCTAAGCGTTTTTTCGCCGCGGAATTCTGAGATATCAAGTGTTGCGGCTATATCGACCACGTCACCCTCGGTAAACGGGAACGTATCGGGAGTTTTGCCAAACAAAAGTGCTTGTATCACATGGCCCTCTCTTGTTAAAAGCAGGCGCAGATGCTTGCCGTTACCAATAGAGGTTATTCTGTCGATTTTAAGCGAATAAATGCCGAAAAGCGGGTTTTGATTCCCCTTGCCGAAGGGCTCAAGTGCAGACAGCATCTCGCCGAGTTCTATAGACAGTGCTTCGGGTCGAAGCTTACAATCAAGCGTTATCTGCTGAGCACAAAGGGGCTGTTTGCGCGCATAGGTGTTTACGCGCTCGCGCAACATTTCGATATCCTCAGTTTTAATGGTGAGACCTGCGGCAAGCTCATGACCGCCGAATTTTATGAGAAAATCAGAGGCGGTGTTTATAGCATCGAAAAGCGAAAAGCCATCAAAGCTTCTGCCAGAGCCTACCGAAATTTCGCCCTCGACCGACAGAATGATAACGGGTTTTCCATAACGCTCCATAAGGCGGGCGGCGGCTATTCCTACAATGCCCTTATGCCAACCCTGACCGCTCACAACGATTATACGGTCGTGATCGTAGCCGTGGTCCTCAATCAGTTTAATTGCTTCTTTTTCAATATGCTGCTCGATTTTTTGGCGTTCTGCATTTTCTTTATCAATCTCGGTGGCAATAGCCATAGCCTCGTCGGTGTTATCGGTGCAAAGGAGTTTAACTGCACGCGAGGCATCGCCCATTCTGCCGGCGGCATT
>JAZOPP010000042.1:0-21193 GCA_045655625.1 Acutalibacteraceae bacterium | reverse complement strand
GGTAGCACTCTCGTATCGTTTAAAATCAAGCAGTCCCCTGCTCTCAACTCATCAGTAAGCGATGAAAAAACAGTATGCTCAACAACACCGTTATCACGGTTTAATATAAGCAAACGCGAGGAATTACGCGGCTCAATTGGTGATTGTGCAATAAGTTCTTTAGGAAGGTCATAGTAAAAGTCGCTTTTTTTCATAAAAAAATATCTCTCCGCCTATAATTGTTTGACAAATAAATAATAGAATGATAAAATAAATCGATATATTAAATAATATTATATTGCAAAAAACAATTATATTCAACTGTTTTTTGTAACCGAAAGGACCGATTCAGTATGAAAAAGTATAATGTTGGTATCGTTGGCGCTACCGGTATGGTTGGTCAGCGTTTTGCTCTTCTTCTCGCAGAGCATCCGTGGTTTGAGGTTAAGGCTCTTGCGGCAAGCCCTCGCTCCGCAGGTAAGACCTATAGCGAAGCTGTTGGAAATCGCTGGGCCATGACAGTTCCGATGCCTGAAAAAATGAAGGATATGATGGTTTATGATGCTGTTGCAGATATCGATACCATCACCTCTATGGTTGATTTCGTTTTCTGTGCCGTTGATATGAAGAAGGATGAAATTCGCGCTTTGGAAGAAGAATATGCAAAGCATGAGTGCCCTGTTGTTTCAAATAACAGCGCTCATCGTTTCACTCCCGACGTACCGATGGTTATACCCGAAATCAATGCTGAGCATATAAATATTATTGAGGCACAACGCAAGCGTCTCGGAACCAAGCGTGGATTTGTTGCCGTTAAATCTAACTGCTCACTTCAGAGCTATGTACCTGCTATATTCCCCTTATCCGATATGGGTGTTGAAAATGTTCTCGTTTGCACCTATCAGGCAATTTCGGGCGCAGGCAAGACCTTTGAAAGATGGCCTGAAATGATTGATAACGTTATCCCCTTTATTTCTGGCGAGGAAGAGAAATCCGAGCAGGAGCCGCTTAAGATCTGGGGTCACATTGAGGGCGATAAGATAGTTAACGCTACCAACCCAAAATTCACTGCACAGTGCCTGCGCGTTCCGGTATCGGATGGTCATATGGCTGCTGTTTTCGTTTCCTTTAAGAAAGCTCCCGAAAAGAGTGAGATTCTTAAGGCTTGGCGCGAATTCAAGGGCAAGCCGCAGCTTCTCAGTCTTCCCAGTGCACCCAAGCAGTTCTTAAACTACTTTGAGGAAGATAACATGCCGCAGACCAAGCTTAACCGTAACCTTGAGAACGGTATGGCTGTTTCGATCGGTCGTCTGCGTGAGGATACTCAGTATGACTATAAGTTTGTTTGTCTTTCTCACAACACTCTGCGTGGTGCCGCAGGCGGTGCTGTTCTCTTAGCAGAGCTTCTTTGTGCCGAGGGTTATATCGACTAATATAACCGAAAAAAATCTCGGAGTGAATATTTTTGAAAAAGCTGATTTTCAGGGGTGCGGCAACAGCGCTTGTTACCCCTATGAACGAGGATCGTTCAATAAACTTTGCTAAAATTAAGGAAGTTGCAGAAAATCAGATTTTATCGGGTATTAACGCCTTGGTGGTTAACGGAACTACCGGCGAAGCCTCTACCCTTTCCACCGATGAACAAGCCCTGACTATTAAAGCGGTTTGTGAACAAACGGCGGGCAGAGTGCCTGTTATAGCCGGTGCGGGAAGCAACGATACTATGCGTGCTCTATATCTTGCACAGCAAGCCGAGGCTATGGGTGCCGATGCTTTACTTATCGTTACACCCTATTATAATAAAACCTCGCAAAGCGGTCTTATTGAACATTATAATTACATTGCAGAGCGTGTTTCGTTGCCGATAATCGTTTATAACGTGCCGTCGCGCACAGGCGTTAATATAAAACCTGAAACCTATAAAGAACTTTCAAGACATAAAAATATCGTCGCCTGCAAGGAAGCTAGCGGAGATGTTTCTTCCCTTGCCCGCAGCATGGATCTTTGCGGCGATGATATGCATTTTTATAGCGGTAATGATGACCAAATAGTGCCGTTTTTATCACTTGGCGGCGTGGGTGTTGTTTCTGTGCTTTCCAATATTTTGCCTAAAAAGGTTTGCGAGATATGCAATGCTTGCTTTCAGGGCGATTATAAAAACGCCTCATGCGAGCAAATAAGGCACATGGGATTGATTGACGCACTGTTTTGTGACGTAAACCCTATTCCCGTTAAAGAAGCGATGAATATGCTGGGTCACGAAGTTGGGTCACCCAGGTTGCCGCTATGCTCTATGGATGCTAAAAAACGCGGAAAACTGTTTCTTGAATTAAAAAGATTTATTTAGAATTGGATGTGAAAATTATGACGAATGTATTACTTAGCGGATGCTTTGGTAAAATGTGCATAACAGTTGCCAACGTTATTAGTGGTAAGGATGATATGCAGGTAATTGCCGGTGTTGATATGTGCCGTGATTTAACTGCCGCCTTCCCCACCTATACTAATTTTGGCGAGGTTAAGGAAAAGCCGGACGTTATTATCGATTTTTCCGACCCTTCTAATCTTTCCGACCTTCTGGATTTTGCAAAGGCAGGCGGTATCCCCGCTGTTATTGCAACAACGGGTTATACTGATGAGCAATTAGAAGAAATTAAAGCCGCATCCAAAATCATTCCCATATTTTTCACCTTCAATATGTCGCTCGGTGTTAACGTTTTAGTTTCGCTTGCCAAGAGTGCTGCTATGATTTTAGGCGATGATTTTGATATTGAAATTATCGAAAAACATCACAATCAGAAAATCGATGCCCCCAGCGGCACCGCAATTATGCTCGCAAATGCCGTGAATTCTGTTTTCTCGGGCGAAAAGGAATATGAGTATGACCGCCATACAAAGCGTGAGAAGAGAAAAAAGAACGAAATAGGCATGCATTCTGTTCGTGGTGGAACCATCGTTGGCGAGCATGACGTTATTTTTGCAGGAAACGATGAGGTGATTACTCTCTCCCACACTGCACAGTCCAAAGCTCTTTTTGCTTCGGGCGCTGTTAAGGCAGCTGCATTCCTTGCAGGAAAACCTGCAGGTATGTATGATATGCAAATGATGCTTGATATGTAATAATAAAGATTTAAATCCCGATAACACATTACCGTGTTATCGGGATTTTTTTAATCTGTATCTAATACTTTGCGGTTTTCGGGTTTTGGCAGTCCTTGAGCAATTTTGGGGAAGTCTTGGTCTGAATCATTGGTCGGCTGTATTTCATAAGTGCCGTATTTATTTATTAGCTCAAAACAATCCCTCGGCTGCGACATAACTGCGTCTGCTGAAATTTCTTTAACGACGTCGCGTTCTTTTTTGGTTTTCTTTTCTTCCATACAAATCCCTCCTACAGTATTATGCCCCGCTTTGTCAAGAAAAGTACAGGCAGCATATACTGATTTTGAAGGTTGGTGATGAAATGTCCTTTAATGACCGTGAATTATTGGCAAGAATGGTGCAATGTGAGGCAGGCGGCGAAGGCGAGGATGGCATGAAGGCTGTGGCAACGGTTATTATGAATCGCGTTAAGGTCAGCGGCGGCGAATATCTCAGAACCGGAAACGGGAGTTTGCAACGAATAGTTATGCAGCCCGGTCAGTTTGATTGCGCGATGACGGTTAAAAACGGCGTTTCAAACAGTCAAAACATATATAATATGTCGCCCGAACCCATAAATTATGAGGTGGCCGATTGGGCGCTTGCGGGAAACGTTTTTAACCCCGTTGGAGATTGCCTTTGGTTTTACAGCCCGTTTTCCGCAAGCTGCAGATCAGCTTTTCCCGGTAATTCGGGAACGTTTCATATTAGGATAAACAATCATTGCTTTTATAGACCTACAGATTCATATTACAACACGTAAAGGGTGATATTTTGAATAACAGTAGTCATAACAATATGAATAATGATATGAATTATAATAATTGGAATACAAATTCCTTTGGAGATAGCGGAAATTCGCTTTACGGTGCCAATATGCCGATGCAAAGACCGTGGAACGGCAGCACGCAGATGCAGGACAGTAATCAAACGGCAATGCTTCCCTCTCCATCGGTAAGAGTAGGAACACCACAGGCTATAAGTATTTACTCAGCAGAGGAGCAAATGCCTGAAACGATGACTAACACGGCGTATATACCTGCATATCTGCGCCATCAAATCGGCAGATGGATGCGAATAGAATTCCTAATCGGCAACATATTAGAGGAAAAGGTTGGTCAGCTCTTGGACGTCGGCGCAAGCTATATTATTTTAAAAATGCTTGAGCCCTCAACAACAATGCTTTGCGACCTTTATTCAATCAAATTCATAACCATAATTTATGATGTTAACCTTGAAAGATTATATACAAGATAAAATAAAAGGCTGCCAAACGGCAGCCTTTTTAAATTACATATTAACCTTGTGGAATACCTTTTTACCCTTTTTAATGATGATTTCGTTCTTAATATCATCTGGTGTGAAGCGGGTGTTAGGATCGGTAACCTTTTCATCGTTAACCGAAACACCGCCCTGCTGAACAAGACGTCTTCCCTCGCCCTTAGATGCAATAAGACCGCACTCAACCATTAAATCAAGAATGCCAACCGTGCCATCCTGGAAAATGGAATCATTTACGGTAGTGGTGGGCATATTTGCAGCAGCACCTGCGCCGCCAAAAATGGCTCTGGAAGCTTCTTGCGCTTTAGTGGCCTCTTCCTCGCCGTGAACGAGCTTAGTAAGCTCAAATGCTAATATTTCCTTAGCGTCGTTGAGCTGACTGCCCTCCCAAGCATCCATCTTATCGATTTCCTCAACGGGAATAAAGGTGAGCATGCGGATGCACTTAAGAACGTCCTTATCGCCAACATTGCGCCAATACTGATAGAACTCATAAGGAGTTGTTTTATTAGCGTCAAGCCAAACGGCGCCCGAAGCGGTTTTGCCCATCTTCTTGCCCTCGGAATTCATAAGAAGGGTTATGGTCATGGCGTATGCGTCCTTACCAAGCTTTTTACGGATAAGCTCGGTACCACCCAGCATATTGGACCACTGATCATCGCCACCAAACTGCATGTTGCAACCGTATTCCTTAAAGAGATGATAGAAGTCGTAGCTCTGCATTATCATATAGTTGAATTCAAGGAAGCTAAGACCCTTTTCCATTCTCTGCTTGTAGCATTCGGCACGAAGCATATTGTTAACCGAGAAACAGGCGCCAACCTCACGCAAAAGGTCAACGTAATTGAGTTTTAAAAGCCAATCAGCATTATTAACCATAATAGCCTTATCATCGCCGAACTCAATAAAGCGCTCCATCTGCTTTTTGAAGCAATCGCAGTTGTGCTGAATTGTTTCAGGGGTCATCATAGAACGCATATCTGTTCTGCCGGAGGGGTCACCAATATAGCCGGTACCGCCACCAACAAGAACAACGGGCTTGTTACCCGCCATTTGAAGACGCTTCATAAGGCAAAGTGCCATAAAGTGGCCAACGTGTAGGCTGTCGGCTGTGGGGTCAAAGCCGATATAGAAGGTAGCTTTACCATTATTTATAAGTTCTCTTATTTCTTCTTCATCGGTTACCTGAGCGATAAGACCTCTGGCAACGAGTTCTTCATAGATTTGCATTTTGGGAATCCTCCGTTAGTTTTGTGTATATTTTAGCATTTCTTCTGCAGAAATCAAGTTTTGAGCGGTAATTTCTCCGCCGATTATTCGTGCTAGCTCGTTTTTTCGGCCCTCGAAATCAAGCGGTGTGATTTCGGTTACGGTGCGCTCGCCAACAATGTTTTTCTCAATGTAGAGATGATGATCAGCGCGCGCGGCGATCTGCGCTAAGTGTGTTACGCAGATAACCTGCTTGCCCGCAGCCACTTTTTTAAGTTGATGACCAACCTTTTGTGCAGCTCTGCCGCTTATGCCGGTATCAATTTCATCGAATATCAAGGTGTCGATCTCATCTCTATCGGCAAGAACGCTCTTAATAGAGAGCATAATTCGCGATAATTCGCCGCCTGAAGCAATTTTAGATAACGGCCGCGGTTCTTCACCTATATTGGCGGAAATCAAAAATTCGATGGCATCACAGCCATTTTTGGTGTATTTACTCTTTTTAAAATCCACCTTAAAGGTTACGTGTGGCATATCGAGGAAAGATAGAACGTTGCAAATATCCCTCTCAAACACAAGTGCAGCCTTTTTGCGTGAGACTGTGAGCTTTTCGCCGCAAGAAATCAGCCGTTCACTGCAAAGCTCAAGCTCGGATTCGAGTTCGGCAATTTTTTTATCGGAAAAAGTAATATTTTCAAGTTCTGCATTTGCCTTTTCTAAAAACTCAAGCGTTGCGGCTTCACTTTTACCATATTTGGAGTAAAGTTCATGCAGGAAACTAAGACGCTTTTCGGTTTTGTCAACGTCCTCAGCATCATATTCAAAGGAGCCGATAAATCTGCTAAGCTCTGATTTTACAGCATCGGCCTCCATCTGAACAGAAGCGAGTTTTTCTGCAAGTTGCGCAAATTCTTTAGAACCGGAACTCTCGATAGCTGCACGGGCGTTGCCTAAAAGCTCAACAGCGCCATCCTCTTCCCCACCATCGAGAAAAGAAAAGGCAGCATTCAAATTGCGAACCAGTTTATCATAATTTTTGTAAATATCGGATTTCTTTTCGAGCGCCTCGGTTTCACCGGCTGTAATGCCGGCGGCGGTTATTTCATTTATCTGATATTTAAGAAGCTCTATTCTTCGGTTTTTGGTATCATCATCAACCGAGAGCTTATTGATTTCGCTGTTAATTCTGCGGTAATTCGCGAATTCTTCGCGGTAGCGTTCGAGCTCTTTATTATTCTCGGCAACCTTATCAATAAAACGATAATGTGTATCGGCGTTGAGAAGTAGTTGATTATCATGCTGACCGTGAATATTAACGAGATATGCAGATATTTCACGCAGAATGGTGGCGGTTGCAGGCTGACCGTTTATCTTAACGGTACTGTTTCCATCAGCGCTTATTGTGCGCGTGATGAGAATGTTACCGTCTTCATCAGGTGTATAACCGATATCGGTAAGCGCCGCACAGGCATAAGCATTAAAATCGGAAAACAGCGCCGTAACAGATGCTTTTTTCTCTCCGCTTCGAATGAGGTTTTTTGAAGTTCTCTCACCCAATACCGCATTAAGTGCATCAATAATAATGGATTTACCTGCACCTGTTTCACCGGTGAGCACGCAAAAACCGTCCGAAAACTCAATATCTGATTTTTCAATAACTGCTATGTTTTCAATATGCAGATATTTAAGCATAACACACCTTCTGTTAATTAAAGCATTTTGTTTAACTCTTTAGCAAGGGCTGTGGCGGCTTCTTCACTCTCGGTGATGATAAATACCGTATCATCGCCTGCGAGAGAACCGAGTATCATATCGTTATATAGAGAATCAACTGCAACGCATGCACTCGAAGCCATACCCGGATAACACTTAATAACGATATCGTTCATGGCGTGCTTAATAGAAAGAACAGCATGGGCAAATATATCGGCGTATTTATCGCTTTTCTCACCATCAGATGAGGAATTATCAAAGGCGCTTATGTAGCGGTAGTTTCCCTCGCTATCGAGTGCTTTAACAATTCGAAGCTCCTTAATATCGCGCGAAACGGTTGACTGAGTAACCTTATATCCCAAAGCTAATAAGGAATTCATAAGGTCTTCTTGGGTTGATATAACGTTTTCGCGAATCATTTTGAGTAATGAATCCTGGCGTTTATTCTTCATTTTTCTATCCTCTCATCTTTTCTGAAAGAGTTTCATAAAAAGAACTGTTTTTAATTTTTATAAGCTTTGCCGCATATGGAGCTTTCTTAATTGCCAGCGTCTGCTGCGGCATAATCTTAATAGATTTTTCACCATCGATGGTTAAATATGCCTCGGTATTCTGCGGACACTCGGTTAAAACTTCTAAAACCGAATTTTCACTTAATATTATAGGTCGGTCAAACAAAGAGTTTGAGCAAATCGGTGTTATAAGGAAAAGGCCGAGTGACGGGTCAACAACGGGACCGCCTGCTGACATTGAATAAGCGGTAGAACCCGTGGGTGTAGCAGCGATAAGACCATCAGCTCTATAGGAAATAGGACAACCATCGACCGAAAGCTTAATATCGATCATACGCGAAAGCGAGCCTTTGGAGATGACCGCTTCGTTTAAGCAATAATATTTTTGGTCACCCAATGTTACTTCAAGCAACATACGCTCCTCGGTTTCATATGTACCCTTATTTAAGGCTGATAAAAGCGATAGTTCATGTGGAGATATATTTGCGAGATAACCGATACGGCCTGCATTTATACCCAGAATGGGAATATTGTGCTTAGCACCTGCTTTGGCAGCATGGATAATTGTTCCGTCGCCGCCGATGGTGATAATTATATCGATTCCATTTAGGTTATCGAAAGATTTAGATATGTAGTATTCAATGTTGTTTTCTGCCAAAGCTATTCTAACTTTTGCTAAAATGTTCGCTGCGCCCTCTTTTTCGAGGTTAGGAATGATAATGGCTTTCATTAAAACACCTTCTTTAAAGTGAATTATGCGATTTTGTGACTACAGTTTCGGCATCAGTTTCGCAGATTACCTGCGGTTCCTGAGCCGAGGTTATGTATGCTAAATATTCAATATTGCCTTCGGGACCCTTAATCGGTGAATAATCAAGTGCCAAAAGGGAAAAACCGTTTTCAAGGATATATCTCGTTACGTTTTCAATAACCTCAACGTGAACGGCGCTATCACGAACAACGCCCTTTTTGCCTACCTTATCCTTCCCAGCTTCAAATTGCGGCTTTATAAGGCAAACGGCAGTTGCACCATCTTTGAGCAATGTTTTCATAGTGGGTAAAATATGCTTAAGAGATATAAATGAAACGTCAACTGAAGCAAAATCGAGCGGTTCGGGGATTTGGGTTTTATCAACGTATCTGAAATTTGTGCGCTCTAAATTAACAACGCGCTCATCAGTACGCAGTTTCCAGGCAAGCTGACCATATCCAACGTCAATAGCATAGACCTTTTGGGCACCATTTTGAAGCATACAATCGGTGAATCCGCCCGTGGAAGCACCGATATCCGCGCATATCTTTCCGTTTAAATCTATCGGGAAAACCTGCATGGCTTTTTCAAGCTTAAGTCCGCCACGACTAACGTATTTGAGCGGATTGCTTCTAACCTCAATGTTATCATCGGGTTTTATGGGCATTCCTGCTTTATCTGCCTTTTCGTTATTAACATAAACTACGCCTGCCATAATATAGGCCTTAGCCTTTTCGCGACTTTCAGCAAGACCACGCTCAAAAACGGCGGCATCTAAACGCATTTTTTCTGACAAATCATTCACCTTTAACAGTTTTTATAATCGAATCAGCATCCAAGCCAAATTTCTTTATTTGCGATTCAACGGTAGCGGATGCTACAAATTGTGAATCAACAGCAACGTGTTTATAACTTGCATTTGCAGTGGATTCGGAAAGCAAATTACCAATATGCTCGCCAATTCCACCGCTCTTTATTCCCTCTTCAAAGAAGAAAATATGCTCGTATTTCTCAAGCTCTTGCAGCAAGCCATCATACGGCTGTGTTAAAACGTTGAGTTTAATTACGGTAATATCCGAGAGCTTTTCTGCAGCTGTCAGTACGTTACCAATCAAGCGACCGTAGGTAATAATAGCGGTATTTCCGTCGCCATATACCGTGAAAGGCTTATCGGAATATACGATTTCCCTGCAGGAAGACTGTTCTCCTCCACGAGGATAGCGAACGACAGAAACACAGTTTTCATAAACTGCCTTTTTAAGGATAATATCAAGCTCTGCAAAGTTCGAGGGGGCATATATCTTAACGCCGGGGATCTGTGATAGAAAAGCAGTATCGAAAAGGCCCTGATGTGTTTCACCATCTTCGCCGACAAGACCTGCGCGGTCAACGCATATGGTGAGCGGCACGTTATCGATAGCTGCATCGTGGATTATTTGGTCGAAGCCGCGTTGCAGGAATGAAGAATAAACCGCAAAAACGGGGCGCATGCCCCCTTTTGCAAGGCCTGCCGCAAAGGTTACGGCGTGCTGTTCTGCAATGCCAACGTCAAAAAAGCGATTTTTGAATTTTTGGCTGAATTCATAAAGACCAGTACCATGTGTCATTGCCGCTGTGATAGCGCAAATACGTTCATCTTTTTCAGCCAGTGAGCATAGAGAGCGACCAAAAGCCGCGGAGAAATCATTGGCCTTAGAGAGTGCCACGCCCTCGTTAACCGCAAAAGGTTTAACGCCGTGGTAATTATCGGGATTTTCTTCAGCAAACTTATATCCTTTGCCCTTTTTAGTCATAACGTGGACAATTACCGGGCGAGTTTGATTCTTTGCGATATTCAAGATGTTCTCAAGGGTCTGCTCATTGTGACCGTCAACAGGTCCCAGATAATTAAAGCCAAGTCCTTCAAAAATATTGTTATGGTATATTGCGCTCTTAATAGCGTTCTTAATTTTGAAAATAAAGCGGAAAATATATTTTCCGAGGAACGGTATCCTAAGCAAAAAGCGTTCAACGCGGCCTTTAAAGCGATGATACTTAGGGCGCGAACGAATTTTAGAAAGATAGCTGGCAAGCGAGCCAACATTTTCGGAAATGGACATTTTATTATCATTGATTACGACAATAAAATTGCCCTTGCCGTCACCCGCGTTATTTAAGGCTTCATAAACCATTCCACCTGTTAGGGCGCCATCTCCCACAACGGCGATGGCTGTTCCTTTCTCTCCAAGCAGAGCTTTTGCTTTGTAAATACCGTAAGCTGCTGATATAGTGTTGCTAGAATGACCGGTTATTATTGGGTCGTGCTCGCTCTCTTCAGGGCGCATAAATCCAGAAATACCACCCTCGGTTCTAATGGTGTCGATTCGGTTAAATCTGCCTGTCAGCATCTTGTGGGTATAGCACTGATGACCAACGTCAAATATAATTGCATCCTCGGGCGAATGGAAAACTCGATGCAGCGCAATGGTTAGCTCAACAGAACCGAGATTAGACGCCAAATGACCACCGTTTTTCGCAACAGTGTTTATAAGACAATCTCTTATCTCATCACATAGAGGTTCGATTTCATTGCTATTAAGTTTTTTCAAATCTACGGGAGATTTAATTTTACTTAAAAATTTGTAATCCAAAATCGCACATCCTAATTTTTTCTGTTAACTAATAGGTTTGCAAGTTCAATAAGTCCTTTATTGTCATCGAAGCAGTTAAGGCTACCAATGGCTTCATTCGTAAGAGTCGATACGTATTCAGCCGCCTTGTCTATTCCCAAAATGGAAACAACGGTGGATTTGTTGTTTTTATCATCGCTGCCTGTAGGTTTGCCAAGCTCAGCCTCGGTTGAGGTGATATCAAGAATATCATCGGTTATTTGAAAAGCGAGTCCGATTTTTTCAGCAAAAACCTTGGCGGCAGATATCTTGTTATCATTAGCACCTGCCAAAATACAACCAATTTCGGCAGCAGCACAGATAAGACCACCGGTTTTACGGGAATACATATCAAGAACGGTTGATAATTCTGCCGACGTATTTTCAATAGCGAGGTCAATGACCTGACCGCCAACCATACCATGAACGCCACTGCGGTCGGCAAGAACTTTAACGGCTCTTAAAACGAGTGCAGGGTCAGTGTTTGTTGGTTGCGATGTGGTTGCAAATGCCAGTGTGAGCAATGCATCACCTGCCAAAAGCGCCGTATCCTCGCCAAACTGAATGTGGCAAGAGGGACGGCCGCGGCGCACATCATCGTTATCCATGCACGGCAGGTCATCGTGTATAAGCGAATAGGTGTGTATAAACTCTAATGCGGTGGCGAAGTTTATGGCCGTTTGTGTATCCTTGCCGCCGCAGATACGATAGAATTCGAGCAGCAGCGAGGGGCGCAAACGCTTACCGCCGGCAAGTGCGCTATATTTCATAGCGTTGATAACGGCATCATAATTGCAGCATGGGATATCAAGAATTTCAGTTATTCTTTTTTCGGTGCATTCAATGCCGTGCTTTAAAATCATGTCAGCGGTCATATTACTTATCGCCTTCCAAATCTGTGAGAAGTGTTATTTTTTGTTTTGCATTATCTAATGTGGTATTGCAAAGCTTAGATAGCGCTATTCCCTCTTCAAAAAGCTTAATAGAATCATCGAGAGAGCATTCACCGCTATCCAGAATTCTAACGATTTCTTCAAGCCGCTTTAAATTCTCTTCAAAAGTTTTCTCTGCCATTGTTTTACTCCTTAACAATGTTATCGACGGTGCAGTTTGCAGACCCGTCAGTAAATCGAATATTTATATTATCGCCGACCGATAGTTCGTTTAGTGATGCTGTGTTTCCGTTTTTGGAGGGAACACAATAACCACGCGATAAAACGCCCAAAGGGCTCAAAGCGTTAAGCTCCGCAACCGCTTTACGGAAGGAAGAATCGGATTTATCGAGTGTTTTCGAAACGGCGGTAATCAATGCATCATAGATGCTATCAATCTGCATTGAATTTTTTGATAAAAGTGATGATAGGTGTGAAGTCAGTCTAGAGTTGTAAAGCTGATTTTTAAGCTCGGCGCTTTTAACGAATTCGGATAATCTCAGAGCTAACCTATCTTTAAGACCGTTAGAATAGCTTATAAGTTCGCAGGAATCAGGCACGGCAAGCTCGGCAGCGGCTGAAGGTGTTGGCGCACGCAAATCGGCAACTAAATCACAAATAGTGAAATCGGTTTCATGACCAACTGCGGAAATAACAGGAATGCGACAAGCAAAAATAGCATCGGCAAGCTCCTCGCTATTAAATGCCCAAAGGTCCTCAATTGATCCGCCGCCCCTGCCGATGATAATTGTGTCGGCAGCGCTAATGGCATCAACACGGCGCACGGCATCAACAAGCTCTGCAATGGCGCCATCTCCCTGCACGCGCACGGGACACATGATGATCTCAGCCAGCGGAAAACGGCGAGAGGTTATATTTAGTATATCCTGAACGGCCGCTCCCGTGTCTGACGTTATAACGGCAATTCTTTTAGGAAACTCCGGAATAGGTTTCTTATGTTCGGTTAAAAAG
Organism: Acutalibacteraceae bacterium; assembly: GCA_045655625.1. Taxonomy (GTDB): domain Bacteria; phylum Bacillota; class Clostridia; order Oscillospirales; family Acutalibacteraceae; genus SIG589. Next base: position 8,052 of record JAZOPP010000042.1, on the reverse strand, counting down.
TAACCCTTAGCTTCAAGCTTTTCTTTAATCTGATTGAATGCGACCGTGAGATCGCCAACACCATCGGGAATCATTTCCTCACAATAAAACTGATACGAGCCATCACGCTCATAGAGCGATACTCTGCCGCGGCATATAACAGACATTCCGTCTTCGGGTTTGAATTTTAAATATGCAGCACTTGAACGGAACATTACCGCTTTAATAACGGCATCGGAATCCTTAAGTGAAAAGTAGAGATGACCGCTTTGGTAATGATTCTTAAAATTCGATATTTCACCTTTGAGATAAAAGGAAGAAAGATGCTCATCACACTCGAGCAGGGATTTTACGTAACTATTAAGCTGTTTTACCGAGATAACGGTTACACGCATAATAATTTAACCTTCCTTTATGTTAGAAGCGATAGAGCCTAAAACGCCGTTTATATATGCGGCATCGTCCTGTGTGGAATATTTCTTAGCAATTTCAACCGCCTCGTTAATGGAAACCTTTAGGGGAACCTCATCCAAATAAAGCATCTCAAATACAGCAAGGCGTAAAAGCGAGAGCGCAACTTTTGAAAGACGGGTTATATTCCAACCTTTAAGATTTGCGGAAATAGCTTCATCTATTTCGACGTTTTTTTCGCATACGCCCTTGAATACCTTTTCGACATAATCATCGTATTCAAACTCACGAGCTTCAATTGCATCCTCAATGATGGCTTCGACCGAATCATCACGGAAGCAACGCTCAAATATCAATATAAATGCATTTTCTCTTGCAGTTTTTCTGTTCATGAAGCACCAACTCTCATAATTATGCAATTATATAATATACTATATATGCGGATTTTTCAATAAAAATCGGCGATATTTTTTATCTCTTGCATAAATATTTAGAAAATAACTTGTAAAATATACGATAAAGTGATATAATTCCCCCACAGATGAATTTTTGGGGGAATTTTTATGGCAGGTTTTCGCAAAAGCTTTTTAGGCTTTAATTGTGACGATGTTGTAAATTACATACAAGCCGCTCAGGCTAAATTCTCAAAGCGCGAGGCTGAACTTACTGCACAGATTGAGCAGACTAATAACCAGTTAGCCGAAACCGAGCAGCAACTGAGAGCAATTGCTGCCGAAAAGGAAGCGGTTCTTGCCGAGCTTGAAGGCTTTAAAAACCGCTGCGATGAAATTGAGCAGTTGAGCCTCAGCATTGGCAAGTTGTATCTTGTTTCGCAAAATAGTGCCAAGAATATCGTTAATAATTCTGTTGAGTCCTCTCGTCAGGCCAATGAAGAGATATTTAAGAATATCGATAGCATCGAAAACGCACATTGTGCTTTAGAGGATATTAAAGAAAATATCCGCAAAACCGCTGATAGCTTTATTGCCGACGTTGATAACCTTTGTGCTTCCCTTGAAACAACAAAGCGTGAGCTTATCGAGCGCAATGAGGATTCCACCCGTCAATTAGAGGAATTCACTGCAATGTTTAATAAAATCAATAATGCTGAATAAAACAAAAACCGTAATCAAACGATTACGGTTTTTTTATTTCAACAAGATATTTTTTTAAGATAGTAACGGGATTATATGAGCGTTTGGCGCGACGAAGTCCTTCAAGACCCAAGTCGTCTTCCCTATTAGCAAACTCAAAGCTTCCAAGAAGTTCATGTTTGGCAAATTCGTTGTTAATAACCGCATAAGCTCCCGGAAAATTGCCAAGTGCCTTTTCGGTGGTAACGTCGAACACCTTATCATTTATTGGGCTGCCGAAAGCAAAAGCGACTGCAGACTCATCAACGTAAAGTATTCCGCCGCGAATATCAAGCTCAGCATAGTGCGGTAATATCTTTTTTATAGCACGAAACTCACATTCTATGTCTTCATCCATACCGCCGTTTGAGCGCTCATTTGCCCAAGTTTCGGCAACTGAAAATATATCGTTTATATTATTCACATTTAATGATTCATAGCGCCAGTTATATTTTCTTGTGAATGCTGAAATATGATTGCGTTTTTGATGAAATTTTTTGCCCGAAAGCATTGCAAGATCGTTAACACTATAGATATAATCAAAGTTCTCCTCAGCAGGAATCAAGTTATAACCATCAGGCAAATGTTGACTTAGCAGTTCAAGCCGAGCGCCATCGGATGCTGTGAGATGGTCGTTTTCGCCCAGTAATCTTATGATGGCATCCAGCGCCTCATTAAAGGATTCACCAAGCGGCAAAGAATAGATATATCCCTCACCCTCAAAGAGCCTGAAAACAAGCGTTTTCTCATCAAACCAGGCAAACTCATGGTGATAAATATCCTGCCAAATAAGGGCATTTAAATAAAGATTTTCACAGGTAAATTCATCAATTTGCAAAAAGGGTTTGTAGGTTTTATAATCCTCAATTTTCGGTTTTGAAAAATGCATTATTTCACTTCTCATTTCAGATAATTAACTATAAATACGATACCACAAAACATATTGTTTTACAAGTTAAATCTAAATATAAAAACACCACTGTATCTTTATTGGTACGGTGGTGTTTTTTGCATCAAAATATTCGTTTTTATCGTGAAATAATAAGTGGCATATTATTTGGTATAACAGAATCAACAGAATTAACTGTCATAATATCCTCCGGTGAAGCGCCGAAACGCTTGGCAATATTCCAGGTGTGCTCTCCGCGCTCGGCGTAGTAGATAACCATTGAACAATCCTTCTTGTTCTTTTGAGTTTCATCGAGCACCTTAAAATCAGTTAACACGTTAATGCGTCGTTTCTCATAAATATTCACGGATAATGATAATTCTATATCCAGCGCAAGACAACAGTTGCGTGTTACCGAATGCTTTAAAGATAGAATATCAATTTCCGCCTCGGCTCGGGCGTTACCGGGCAGTGACTCGGCAGCGGTGCAGTATTCAAAATCAATCGGTTTTTCGAAATAGCTTACCGAACTTTCTGCGTCCTCACAAAGGCCGCAGACCGTAACCGTTCCGTTAATGAAAATGGAGTTGTTTTCAATCCGCCAACCTTGCATGACGCAGTTGCACCAAAGGTCAATCACGTTATTTAATTCGCCTTCGGAAAATTCAATTTCCTTTTTGCAGGCAAAAACCTCGGAAATAGTGCCTAATAGCTTTTCAAAAGTTGTGTTACTGTTCTCGGAAGACGTATCAAACTTAGAGGAATATGCATCGAAAATCACTGCAATATTATCTTCACACGAGGCGTTAACGTTTAAGCATAGTTTAGCACACAGAATAAAGCTGCGAACGTCACCATCGAAATTACTGCGCGGTTTTATATCAACCGATAGTATTTCTGCGGTGGCGTTGCATTTGCAGTTTTCGTGAATTCCATCAAGTTCAACAATTTGGCTGAAAGGAATGACCGTATCCAGGTGGCACGGCTTTCGGTTATCGGAACAATAGAGCAAATGCAGGCAAAAATCGCCCTTAACTATCACCTTATTGTTAACGATTTTAATATCGTTTATCAGTGCTTTGCTGTCGTGCCTTAAGACACCGTATATCGATGGTTGTTCTGCCAATAAAGCGATTTCTTCTTCTAAAATTATGCTCTTTTCGGTGGCGCTGACCGGCGAAGTTGCCGGCGCCTCTCCCCTATTTATAAAGACGTCTGCGCAATCGATATCGCCTATTATCTCTGTGGCCTTTTTTGAATAAATAGAAATGGATAATTCAATAACACTGTTAACGTCAATTCTTGTAGGGGTTATTGCTTTGGCATTTATATATCCACATTTAGGCTTTATATGAATGTTTAAGCAATCAATTGCTGAGCCAATATCAAGATTTTTAGAAAACGGTGTAACGCACTCATAACCGCCTACACAACCGTTTTCATCAAGAAAAACAATGGAGAAACAGGCATTACCCTCTATCATAAGGGTTTGACCGCTCAGCTTTTTGGAAAATATCCGCGGGATGAGTGTGTATTTCAATATCTTTTGAACGCTTCCGCAATATTCGGGAATATTAACCGAAAAGTCAAGACCTTGCTCTACGTTTTGATTAAAAGAAAGGTCGGCTATACAAACGGTCTGTTTTGTAATGTTAAGCTCCATAGTATCCTTCTCCTTAAAATTTTGGTAGTAATAGATACTATGCAATATCGGCGTTTTATATTACCTAACGGCCATTTTTAGACTTAAATTTTTTCCCTAAAACAACGGTTGGTATTTGAGCTAAAATTACTGCTATAAGCATAAGAATGCAGCCAAGAGTTTCGCGCGTGTTAAGCCAGCTGTGCAAAAGAAGTGCGGATGCTATAACGCTGAAAACCGACTCAAGACTCATAAGCAGAGAAATAATGGTGGGGTTAGAATCCTTTTGTGCCAAAATCTGTAACGTATAAGCAATACCGCTGGAGAAAATGCCTAAGTAAAGTATCGGCAAGAGAGCCGCTTTGAGTGCATCTATAGTCACGGTTTCGGTAAATAATGCGGCAACTGAGGATAGAACCGTCATGGTAACAAACTGTGCAAGCGACAGCAATACACCGTCAACAAAGCGGACAAAATAATCGATAAACATTATCTGTATGGCAAACATTACCGCACACATTATAAGATAAAAATCGCTCTTTACAAGCTTGAATCCATCGGTAACGCACAGAAAATATAATCCGATTACCGCTAAGGTAACACCGCACCAAACAGTAAGAGGTACGTGCTTCTTTAAGAATAAGCCTAAAATCGGAACGATTACGATATATAAAGCAGTAACAAACCCGGCTTTCCCTGCTGATTCCTCAGATAAGCTTGCCTGCTGAAATGCAGTTGCCAACGTTAAAAACAGACCGCAGCAAAATCCGCCCAAAATCAGTTTTCTTTTATTGGTGGGTGCATAATCTTCTTTTTTCTTGTTGCGATTAATAATAAATGCGCTGATAATCGACAGAACTATTACCGCTAAAACAGACCTTGCCGCATTAAACGTGAGCGGCGGAACGTCTTCGGCACCTATTTTTTGAGCAACAAATGCCGTTCCCCAAATAATAGCGGCAAGCATTCCGAATATGTTTTGTTTTCTCATAAATTAAATACCCTCTAAATTAAACGGCGGAATAAAATCTTCGGTCGCGCTTTTTCTCTCTTGAACGTATATATCAAAAAACTTTTTATTTGATAAATGGTCACAAACCTTATCATATTCACGGCTGGTTATTTTTCGGCCTAGTTGCTTATGTTCCATAGCTTTTCCATAAGGCGTATATTGCGCCATAAGGCTGAAAATCACCTCAGGGCAATGCTTTTCGCACCAATCAATGATTCTTATTGCATCATTTGTTGATGATGGCAGCAGCAAATGTCGAACTATTATCCCCTTCTGCATTATCCCTCTTTCATCAAACTGCGGTTTCCCGAGCATTTTATATACAGTCATAAGTGAATTTGTTGCAACGCGGAAATAGTCGCCTGCCGCTGAATATCTAAGTGACTTTTCATCATCACAATATTTTAAATCGAATAGATAAATATCGGCCGGAAATTCACGCAGTTCATCAGCGTTTTCATATCCGCTCGTGTTATAAACTATCGGTATTGATGGTTTATAAATGTTGAGCGCCTCACGAATTGCATGAATATAATGCGTTGGATTAACAAGATTAATATTTTCGGCGCCTTTATCCTCAAGCTCCTTAAAAATTTCAGCAAGACGTTCTATAGATACGGTCTTGCCAAAGTTTTTGTGGCTGATTTCAAAGTTCTGGCAGTAAACGCAACGAAGCGAACAGCCTGAAAAGAAAACAGTTCCCGAACCGCGCTCACCGCTGATACTGGGTTCTTCCCAATAATGCAGTCCTGCACGCGCCAAACGAGGAAAAAGCGGCATTCCGCAGAAGCCGCCTTTATTATCATATTCTGTGCGCTCGGCATTACACCTGCGCGGACACTGATTGCATATCACTTTTCTTTTCACCGCGTTTCTTAATCGGCGTGGTAATGCGTTTTGTTACAACACAGTCATAGTGTTTTTTAAATGCGAGTTTTCCAGTGAAACAGTTGCCGCAGCGGCGACATTTAAAGTTAGCACTAAACCAATGATTTTTATATATCCATTTAGTTTTGCGCTTGGCATATGTACCGCATTTATCACATTTAAAACGCAACGTTTCCTTATCAACTGATGAATCGTTGATACTGGTTATGCTATAAGGCTTAAAGAGCAGGCGCTCATAGAATTCGGGCTTTGATGCATCCTTACAAACCTTTTCCAAGCGCGCCTTATCGAAGGTGCGACGGAATAATTCTGCCGAGAGCATACTGTCATCACGTGCGGTATGCAGCTCGAGTCCGTCGGTAGTGAGCGTCATCATCTCGGCAGCGGTTTTAAGAGAAATTTGTCCCTTAAATTCGTGACCATTGCGATGCAGCCAGTCCTGCACGAAGCCCTGCAAATCTACGTACTTTTCAATTTTAAACATTGCACCATCCGCAAAATATTTGCAGTTTTCGATTATTGCATATAAATCCGAGGTGCTCCAAGTTAGCGTAACGGTATTATTCCCTACCCACGCGTTATACTTTTCGATAGCATCGTGCAGAGGAACTCCAGCCAGCATATCATCGTTTGATATGTGTGTTAAATTCTTGAAACGGTTGCTGAGCTTTTTGGTTATCTGAGAATGTACCATAATGCTGATATCATCAACAAATTTTAGATTATCATCAAGCTTTACGGCACCAATTTGAATAATCTCGTTAACAAATTTGCCCTGCCTGCGGCTATATGCAGCGTTCCATTCCAAATCCATTAAGATATAGGTCATTTGTTTTTGGCCTCATATTTCATTCGTAATTCTTTATTTAAGATGCGTTTGCGCAGACGGATATTGTTCGGCGTGATTTCAACCAGCTCATCGTTTTTGATAAACTCCAAGCACTGCTCAAGGCTGAGCTGAGAATGCGGAACGAGTCTGAGTGCATCATCACTACCTGCTGCACGAGTATTGGTCATTTGCTTTTTCTTGCAAACGTTGCAAACGATATCTTCGTTTTTTGGGTTTTCGCCAACAACCATTCCCTCATAAACGGGGGTTCCAGGTCCGATAAATAAGCGACCGCGGCTTTGGGTGTTGAAAAGACCGTAACCCGTAGCTTCGCCCGTTTCGTGAACGATAATAGAACCTGTGGTTCTCTGGTCAAGGTCACCCTTGAAGGGCTCGTATGCCTCGAAAACATGGCTCATAATGCCGTTTCCGTTGGTATCTGTTAAGAACTGCGAGCGGAAGCCTAAAAGGCCCCTGGAAGGAATTAAGAACTCAAGATGCGACGTTCCGTCATCGCGTGTTCCCATATTGCGAATTTCTGCTTTGCGTGTGCCTAAGCGTTCCATAACAACGCCAACATATTCCTCGGGAACTTCAATCATAAGCAGTTCAACCGGCTCAAGCAACGTGCCGTTTTCATCACGCTTATAGATAACGGCAGGCGGAGATACCTGGAACTCGTATCCCTGACGACGCATGGTTTCAATAAGAATCGACAAATGAAGTTCACCTCTGCCCGAAACCTTAAAGGTGTCAGCAGAGTCGGTTTCTTCAACGCGAAGACTGACGTTGGTTTCAACCTCCTTAAACAGGCGCTCGCGCAGATTACGCGAGGTAACAAATTTACCGTCCTGACCTGCAAAAGGAGAATTATTAACCATAAAGTTCATCGAGAGTGTGGGCTCATCGATTTTAACAAAAGGCATCGGATCAATATGCTCGGGATCGCATGCAGTTTCGCCAATGTTGAGGTCCTGCAGACCTGCCACCTGAATAATATCGCCAACGCGAGCTTCCTCAACCTCTTTGCGGCGAAGACCCTCGTACATATAAAGCTTGGAAATCTTAGATTTAGTCTGAGTGCCGTCGGCATGACAAAGAACGATGGGCTGACCGTTCTTAACGGTTCCGCGTGTTACTCTGCCTACGCCGATTCTACCAACGTATTCATCGTATTCAATATTAGTGAAAAGTATCTGCAGAGGACCGTTTTCATCGCCCTCGGGAGCATCGATTTCGTTAACAATCATATCGAAAATGGGTTTCATA
>JAZOPP010000041.1:0-5150 GCA_045655625.1 Acutalibacteraceae bacterium | reverse complement strand
ACCCTCGCAGCAGGCACCCTCGCAGTTGCTAAGGCACTTGCCGAGACCGATGCTGTTACCGTTATCGGCGGCGGCGGCTCTGCAGCAGCAGTTAACACCATGGGCTATGGCGATAAGATGACCCATATCTCCACCGGCGGCGGCGCTTCCCTCGAGTTCTTAGAGGGTAAGGAGCTTCCCGGCATCGCAGCTCTCAACGATAAATAAATCTCTGTTTGGAGGATATAATAATGGATAAGAAATTAAGAAAAGCGGTTATCGCAGGCAACTGGAAAATGAACAAGACTCCCGCCGAAACAACCGCACTCATAAACGAAATGAAGCCCCTCGTTGCAGGCGCAGATTGCGACGTTGTTCTCTGTGTACCCTACGTTGACATTGCTGCCGCAGTTGAGGCAGCCAAGGGCTCCAACATCAAAATCGGTGCTGAGAACGTTCACTTCAAGGCATCGGGTGCCTACACCGGCGAAATCTCGGCTGAGATGCTCACAGCAGCAGGCGTTGAGTACGTTGTTGTTGGCCACAGCGAGCGCAGACAGTACTTCGGCGAGACCGACCAGACCGTTAACCTCCGCACATTAGCAGCCGTTAACGCAGGTCTTACCGCTATCGTTTGCGTTGGTGAAACCCTCGAGCAGAGAGAGCTCGGCTACACCGAGACCCTTCTTAAGTACCAGACCAAGATGGCTCTCACGAACGTAACTGCTGACCAGCTTAAGAATATCATCGTAGCTTATGAGCCTGTTTGGGCTATCGGCACCGGCGTTACCGCAACTGCCGACCAGGCAGACGAGGGCAACGGCTACGTTCGCGCTGCTATTGCCGAGGTTTATGGTGAGGACGTTGCAAACATCGTAACCGTTCAGTACGGCGGCTCCATGAACGCCAAGAACGCAGATGAGCTCGTTGCAAAGGTAAACGTTGACGGTGGTCTCATCGGCGGCGCTTCGCTCAAGGCAGAGGATTTCAGCATCATAGTAAAGGCTGCATCCAAATAAGATAAATTTAAAAGCTGCCAAAGTTTTGCTTCGGCAGCTTTAATTTAGTGAGGTAAAATATGAAAAAACCCGTAGTTTTATGCATAATGGACGGATTCGGCATCCGCGAGGTAACAGAGGGCAACGCTATCCACACGGCGAAAACCCCCAACCTTTCCAAGTTCTTTTCCGAATGCCCGTTCACAACCATCGGCGCCTCGGGACTCGACGTTGGTTTGCCCGACGGACAGATGGGCAACAGCGAGGTAGGTCACACCAATATCGGTGCAGGTCGCGTTGTTTATCAGATGCTCGTTAAAATATCCAAGGATATAAACGAGGGTAAGTTCTATGATATAAAGGTTTTAAAGGACGCCATGGCAGCCTGCCGCGAAAAGGGCACTGCGCTGCACCTTATGGGTCTTTTGTCCGATGGCGGCGTTCACAGCCATATCGAGCATTTATACGGACTCCTTGAAATGGCAAAGCGCGAGGGTCTTAACAAGGTGTTTATCCACTGCCTTATGGACGGACGTGACGTATCGGTCACCAGCGGCAAGGGATTCATAGCCGACCTTGAGGCAAAAATGGCTGATCTCGGCGTGGGCGAAATCGCAACCGTTATGGGCCGCTACTACGCAATGGACCGTGACTTCGCATGGGACCGCGTAGAAAAAGCATATGCCGCAATGGTTTACGGCGAGGGTCTCGAGAGAGCCGATACCGTAGCCGCAATGCAGGAATCCTATGATGGCGGCGTAACCGATGAGTTCATCGTTCCCACCGTTATAAATAAAAACGGCATGGTAAACGAGGGCGATAGCTTCGTATTCTTCAATTTCCGCCCCGACCGCGCCCGTCAGATAACCCGCACCTTCGTTGATCCCGATTTCGATGGCTTTGCTCGCAAGAGAGGCTTTTTGCCGCTTAACTTCGTTTGCATGACCCAGTATGATGAGACCATGCCGAACGTTACCGTAGCATATCCGCCCGAGGAATTAAAGATGACACTCGGTGAATATCTTGCATCCAAGGGCATGACCCAGCTTCGCATAGCCGAAACCCAGAAGTATGCTCACGTAACCTTCTTCTTCAACGGCGGCGAGGAAAAAACCTTCGAGGGCGAGGATAGAATTCTTATCCAGTCGCCCGACGTTCCCACTTTCGATCTGCAGCCCGAAATGAGCGCATACCCCGTTTGCGATGCGGTGTGCGAGCAGATTCTCTCGGGCAAGTATGATGCCGTTATCTTAAACTTTGCAAACTGCGATATGGTAGGCCACACCGGCGTGTTTGATGCCGCTGTAAAGGCAGTTGAGGCAGTTGATGAATGTGTTGGCCGCGTGGCTGATGCAACCCTTAAAATGGGCGGCGTGCTGTTTATCACTGCCGACCACGGCAATGCCGATTGCATGGTAGGGGAGGATGGCAACCCCTTCACACCCCATACCACCAATCCCGTTCCCTTCTGCGTAGTAGGTCACGATTGTGAGCTGCGCGAGGGTGGCCGCCTTGCCGATCTCGCCCCCTCCATGCTCAAGGTGCTCGGTCTTCCGAAGCCTGAGGAGATGGACGGCGAAAGCCTCATAAAATAAGATATAAGATATAAGAAACCCCTCTCACATCCGTGAGAGGGTTTTTCTAATCAAAAAAATCTTTAAGTTTTTCAGTAAAGCTCTTTTTGCGGGCGTAGTTCTTATCGTCGCTCTCGTCCTCGAACTCGTGCAGAAGCTCCTTCTGCTTTTTCGAGAGTCCTCGCGGAACCTCAACCGTAACGGTAACGTATTGGTCGCCGCGACCCGAGTAGTTAAGTCGCTGAATACCCTTGCCGCGCATCTTAAATTCGCTGCCCGGCTGCGTTCCCTCAGGTATGGTGAGTTTAACCTTGCCATCAATGGTAGGAACGATTATCTCAGCGCCCAGCGCCGCCTGCGTAAAGGTGAGCGGAATGGTGCAGAAAACGTCGTAGCCCTCGCGCACGAAAATTGGGTGCGGGCGAACCGAAACGGTAATGAGCAGATCGCCTGCGGGACCGCCGTTAACACCGTTATCGCCCTGACCGCGAACGCGGAGTGTATGTCCGTCATCGATACCGGCAGGGATTTCTATCTCGCGCTGCTCGGTTATTCTTATTCTGCCCTTGCCCGCACATTTCTGGCAGGGCTTATCAATAATCTTGCCCGATCCGCGGCACTGTCCGCAAACCGCCTGATTCTGAATGGTGCTGAACGCGGTGCGCTGAACAACGTTAACGTAACCGGTTCCGTGGCAGTTCGGGCAGGTCTTAACCGTGCCGTCTGCCGCTGCGCCCTTGCCGTTGCAGGAATCGCAGGTCACGTTGCGCGTAACCTTGATTTTCTTTTTGCAGCCCTTGGCGGCCTCCTCAAACGAGAGGATAACCTGCGCCGAGCTGTCGCCTCCGCGGCGCGGTGCGTTGGGGTCTGCGCGTCTGCGCGATGCGCCACCGCCAAAGAATTCACTAAAGATACTGCCGAGGTCATCAAAGCCGCCGAAGCCACCAAATCCCCCGCTATATGCGCCGCCACCGCCGCCTGCGCCGAAGTTAGGGTCAACACCTGCGTGACCAAATTGGTCGTAGCGTGCGCGTTTTTCCTTATCAGAGAGCATCTCGTAGGCCTCGTTAACCTCTTTAAAGCTCTTTTCTGCGGCTGCATCGCCGGGGTTCAGGTCGGGATGGTATTTCTTAGCCAGCTTGCGATATGCTTTTTTCAGTTCGTCATCGCTTGCGCTGCGGTCAACCCCCAGCACCTCATAATAATCTCTTTTATCTGCCAAAATATAACTCTCCTATGTATGGCGGAGCCGTGTGGCTCCGCCATAGAGTTTAAATTTAGTTCTGGTCGCCCTCAACGTCGGTGAAGTCGGCATCGTAAACGTTGTCGCCTGCAGCACCCTGAGCGTCCTGTGCGCCTGCAGCCTGCTGAGCCTCAGCTGCTGCCTTATAAATCTTTTCGCTAACAGCGTAGAACTTCTGCTGGAGAACCTCCTGCTTTGCCTTGATATCCTCAATATTGTCGCTCTTAGCGGCTTCCTTTAAGGCTTCACAAGCTTCGGTAATATCCTTCTTTTCATCCTCGCTTATCTTATCGCCAAGCTCGTTTAAGGTCTTTTCGGTCTGGTAAACCATCTGGTCTGCGCCGTTGCGGATATCGGTCTCCTCGCGGCGTATTTTATCCTCAGCGGCATACTGCTCGGCTTCCTTAACGGCCTTATCAATATCATCCTTGGACATATTGGTGGAGGAGGTGATGGTTATCGACTGCTCCTTGCCGGTGCCGAGGTCCTTGGCCGAAACGTGAACGATACCGTTGGCATCGATATCAAAGGTAACCTCAATCTGGGGGATTCCGCGGGGTGCCGGAGCAATACCGTCGAGACGGAAAACGCCTAAAGACTTATTGTCCTTAGCGAACTCGCGCTCGCCCTGCAGAACGTGAACGTCAACCGAGGTCTGACCGTCGGCTGCGGTAGAGAAGATCTGGCTTTTCTTGGTCGGGATGGTGGTGTTGCGCTCGATAACCTTGGTGCTAACGCCGCCCATGGTCTCAATGCCGAGCGAGAAGGGAGCAACGTCGAGCAGTAATAGACCCTTAACGTCGCCGCCTAAAACGCCGCCCTGAATAGCAGCGCCGAGAGCTACGCACTCATCGGGGTTGATTCCCTTGAAGGGCTCGCGGCCGATAAATGCCTTAACAGCCTCCTGTACGGCGGGAATACGGCTGGAACCACCAACCATCAGAACCTTGTTGATTTCGTTCTTGTCAAGACCCGAATCGGCGAGTGCCTGGCGAACGGGAACCATGGTAGCCTCAACGAGGTCTGCGGTCAGTTCGTTGAACTTAGCGCGGGTAAGTGTAGTCTCAAGATGCTTGGGACCGGTAGCGTCTGCCGTGATGAAGGGGAGGTTGATGTTTGCGGAGGTCATACCGGAAAGCTCGATCTTTGCCTTTTCAGCAGCTTCCTTGAGACGCTGGTGAGCCATCTTATCCTTGCGGAGATCGATGCCGTTGTTTTCTTTCATAAAGGTGGTAGAGATCCAGTCGATGATACGGTTGTCGAAGTCGTCACCGCCGAGCATGGTGTTACCGTTGGTTGCGAGAACCTCGAAAACGCCGTCGGAGATTTCGAGAATGGAAACGTCGAACGTACCGC
>JAZOPP010000040.1:0-14687 GCA_045655625.1 Acutalibacteraceae bacterium | reverse complement strand
CTGCGCCGAGGTTTACAACGTCGGGGCCCTTACCGGAAGAGATAAGAGATGCAAGCTTAGTTGCATAGTCTGCAGAGTTGTTAGCGGTGTTCATAAGGTTAACCTTAATGCCGGTCTTCTTCTCGAATGCCTTAACAAGCTCTGTATCGGTCTTTATCGGGGGACGCCAAAGGAGAACATCAACAGTGGAACCCTTGAGCTCGGCAGGAATATCCGAATAGGGATCTGCTGCGAAGGTGTAGTTGCCGTCCTTGCCGCCGGAACCACTGCCGCCGTTTCCGCCGGGGTTCTGGCCTGCGGAGAGCTTGCTGCTGGTGTCGCCATCTTCACCATCGGTATCCTCTGTTGCGGGTGCATCAGCGCCGCACTCGGGACATGTTTCAAATTTTTCCTGGGTCAGATACTCACAATCGGGGCACTGATACCAGATTTCTGTTTCGCCGCCGTCGCCGCTGTCCTTCTTATCTCCACCGCAAGCAGCAAAGAGACAAGCCATCATAGCGATAGCGAGGAAAAGAGAAGCAAGTTTTAATGCTTTTGCTTTCATTTTTTCAAAACCTCCATATGAAAAATATGTCCGCAAGCGGGCGGACGCCGTTTTACATAAGCATTATACAATAATTTTTACATAAATGCAATAATTTTATATAAAAGTAGCCATATTTTTTTGCAAAAAATATGTAAAATTACAACTGTTTATACAAATTAAAAAAGTGTACAAAAAACGGACACATCCAAAACGGATGTGTCCGTATGAATTAGCCTACGATACCTACGCGGTCGATACTTGCTATGAACTTCCTTTGCAGGATCATATACATTACGAGCATCGGTGCGATAAACAGTAAGCAGCCCGCCATTGTGGGTCCTAAGGAACGCTCATATGCGTAGCCCATGCCCTGGAGAACTCCTGTGATACCGTTGAGCGCAACCGCCAACGGGTAATCGGCATTGAAGAACATGATGGACTGATAATAATCGTTCCAATACCAAATTACCGAGAAGATGGTAACGGTGAGGAATACAACGCCGGAGGACGGAACAACGATTCGCAGGAAGGTTCTCAGCGGACCTGCACCGTCGATCCAGGAGGCTTCTTCGAGTTCCTTCGGCAGTCCCAAGAAGAACTGACGATAGATGAATATGATAAGACCCGAACGGATACCTACACCGAACATTGCCGGCAAGTAGAATACCAGAGGAGAGTTTATCAGGTTGAACTCGATATTGGTTCCGAGCAGGCTGTTAAGGCCCGGGATTATTTCGAAGAAGCGGTAGTTAAGGTAGGACGGGATAATGTAAACCTGAGCAGGAACGATAGCTGTTAAGAGAACTATCGCGAACAGGATTCCCCTCTCCTTGAACTTGAAGCGTGCAAGACCATATGCTACTAAAGAGCAGGATGCAACCTCGATAAGCGAGGAGAATACGCACTTATATACCGTGTTCCAGAGAGAACGGAAATAATCGAGTGCCTCGATAGCGACTGCATAGTTCGAGCCGGTGAAGTGCTTGGGCACCCAAACAATACTCGGGTCATACAGGTCAACTCGGGAGATAAGCGAATAGCTTATCATGGAAAGCAGCGGATAGATAATAATGTAGCCAACCGACAGAAGGAAGAATACTCTGAATACAGAGAAGATGACGCTGCCTAACTTTTGCGCTGCCTTTTTACGCTGCAGCGGATCCATTTTAACTGTTTTAAGTTTCATTTCAGCGTCACCTCCTTAGTTCCAACGTCTGGCACAGATGCGGTTATAAAGGAAGATTATAATCGCAGTAAGACCGCCGACTATGGCAAAGAAGAGCCATAACATTGCTGAGCTGTGATAGTAGTTCATGTTGAGGTTCATGATGTTATATGCCTGCTTCATAACAGGGTCGTTAACCTTGGTGAGAAGGTCGATAACCGTATAGATGATAACGAGCAGGAGTGTGTTCGAAACCATCGGCAGGGTGATATACCAGAATTCCTCCCAAGAGGTTGCACCCTCAACCTTGGAAACCTCATAAAGCTGTTCCGGAATGCTCTGCAGACCTGCGATAAACAGAACTATCTGTACGCCGCAATCCCAAAGCAGGTTAAATATCATATTTATGTATTTAGCCATAAGTGCGGTTATTTCCGCGGGGAAATTAAGCGACGAGAGCACCGACTCGAAGTTGATACCGCCGCTGGAATAAGCATTGGATGCATCGGTTGAGAGCTGGATGATGGGGTTCTGATTACCACCAACAGACTCGGTGAGGAAGGTCATAACTACACCCGTTGCGATAATAACGGGTAAGAAATAAAGGGAGCGGAAGAAAACTCTTCCCTTGAACTTCTGATTAAGAACAACAGCGAATATAAAGCTGACTATTACGATAATCGGAAGCGAATAAGTGAAGCTTGTTAATGATTTGGTTAGGTTATCGACAAACTTGGGATCTTCGTTAAGGATGTATTTATAGTTATTGGTACCTACAAACCAGGTGCTGATACCCTCAATGGGGTCAAGCCAAACTTCGGTGAACGAATACCAGATGGACTGGCCGATGGGAACAAGGAAGAACAGAATTATACCGATTTCCCAAGGAAGTACGAACATGCGGCCGTAAAGACTTCTTTTGGATTCAATACCGCGCACGTGCTTTTTCTTCTTCAGTGCTTTAGCCAATTACTGTTCCCCCCTTCTCGATCGCAACGAAATCATTGGCGGGAACCTTAACGTTCTCGACTGTAATATCGTTATCGCTGTAGTTTACATATACCTTCACGCCGTTATCAAACACGGTCTTGGTTGCGGTTGCGGTAACATAGCTGTGAGAGGTTATTTTTGCAGATTTAACTGCATTTAAGTATGCCTTGGATTCCTTAAGCATGGAATCAATAAGGTCAATGTTATCCTCATAAACGGTTGCATAGAATACTGTATGCTTGTTGAGCACTGTATCGGCAGAGTAATCGTTCGAGAGCATAAAGGAGAGACCAGAACCGGTTTCCATTGCCTTTAAGAACTGAGTGCGATAGTTAAGCGCGGTATTGATGCTTTCGTTTGCGAAATCAACGTAGCCCTTAAACACAATCTGATATAACGGAACATCCTTATCGATGGAAACGTTCATATTAGATGTAGTGGGAACGTCTAAGATGACGTCGGAGAGGACGGCGGCATAATCGTTTGCTTGGTTGGTGAGAATGTTCTTCTCATCCTCCTTAACGGTGCCGAGGATGCCCGCTACCTGACCGCTCATATTTTCCTTGTTGAAGTGCTCGGTCTTATAATAATCTGAATAAGCTATAGATCCGAGCGAATCAAGTGCAATACCTTCGATATTATACTTATTTACTACGCCGAGCGCTTTATTTGCAGCCTTTTCAAGCTCTACACGCTGGAGCAGATAGTGATAATTCGAGGTGTCTCTCAGCTTGGTGCTGAGGTTATATGCATACTGCTTAGCAGCTGCGTTATTTGCGGTTACGGCAGTCTCGCCTACGCCGGACGATGCCGACTTAAAGCGAACGATATCAAAATTGAAGTAGGTATCAATTCCGAGTTCCTTAGCCTTGGCAATGAACTTCTTTAAGGAGCCCTTGCCGCCCGAAGCCTCGGTGAGAGTGAAGCCGCCGCCAACCTCACCATAGGCTATACCGGTGGAGCCGAAACCGACCATATCAACTACTAAGCTGCTGCCGGTGAGCTCGCTTAACTTCTGTGCAATTTCGGTTGCTTCCTTATAGGAGGTGAGTTTCTTGGTATCCTTATACGGAATACCGAGGAAGAGCTCGCCGGTCTGGAAGCCGCCGAGGATCTGAGTATAGAGCAGCTTGCTCTCTGCCGACTGTGCCATGCCCTTATTCTTTACCAACCAATCGCTATAGTAGTTAGCAATGCCGGTGTAGCTTGCCTGCTCCTTGGGCAGAACATGATATGCTATAGAGATGGGCTCACTCGAGGTGATGTTATCCTTAAGATGAGTGCGGATACGGATACGGCCTGCAAGAATTATCGAAACAGGACGGTTATATCCGCGAACATAGCAGGTGATATATGCCGAGGAGTGACCGAGGCTTGCATTACCTACCTGAGCATTGAGAACGCACTTTTCAGCGCCGCGCTCGATGATGCCGCAAACTGCACGGTTGCCCTCAACCACGCCAAACATGGGAAGTCTGATTTCCTCTAAGTTGGCGAGTTTTTCATAAACTTCAACTGCGGGGTCATCACCATAGATTTCGCCTTCAAAGGTACGGGGCGTGCCATCGCCGCGGCTATCAGTGAACATAAGTGCGCCGCTGCCTGAAGGAATAACAACATAGTTGTTTCTATCATTCTTTACGGAACAGAGCATAGGAGAAAGTCCTACAGAGAGAACTACCTGATCGTTCTGGCCCTCGGTTATATCGGTGGGAACAAGCTGAACGTTGAAGCCCTTATCGGTGATGGTGTAATCAACGGGAACCGAGATCTGATAACCATCGAAATAATAGGTTACGCGGATACCGCCATCGATTTTCTCACTGCCGACACGGCCGCGCTTGAACACCTCGTGGCCTGCGTAAAGATCAGTTACAGAGCTGCTGAGCATCTGAACTACGGTGATTTTTACAGGTGAATAAAGCTGAACCATTCTTTCATCCGCGGCAACATCAGGGGCTGCATTTTCAGGGTTGAAGGAATTGTTTGCAACCTTTAAAATATCGCGGTTTTCTTTGATATAGTCCAGGGGAACTTGTGAATAAACGTAGCCTGTTGCCTTATCGGTGATGGTTACGTTAGCGATTTCGCTATCCCAGCTTAAGCTAAATTTATCGTTTTCGGCGATAACTCCGCTTGCTACGTTAGTTGCCAAGCCGGTTAAATACTCGCGCTCGATTTTTTCGCCCTCGGTAGAGGAACCGCAGGCAGAAAGAACGCTGAGCATTAAGCATAAGCAACATATAAAGCTGAGCGCTTTTATAAAGTTGTTTTTCATTTTCTTGCCTCCGGTTACCTGTATTTAACTTCGTTGTAAACTGTTACAAAGAAGGTTCCGAACTGCTGAACGAGAATACCTACCATGAACATGATAAACACAACGATCAGCATTGCGATTACTGAAATGATGGTTATTCCTACGAACTTGCCGAAGCCGAATTCGTGCACCGTCATGATGCTGATACAGAACATGATTGCGGTGAGACCGAAGCATACATAATAAATAACAGTGAGGATGAGTGCTTCGTCCGGAACAACAAAGTTGGAAAGAACTGTGTAGATAAAGAGATATGCGGTGTAAGGAATGAGGCTGTAGCAGGTGCAGATATAAATGTGCTTTGCTTTGCCCTTTCCTTCAAAGAGTGTGGACATACCCCAGTTGCATACAACCCAGAGAAGGATAAGACCTACGCTGCCGAGCAACACGATGAAGGAGTTGAAGGTGGTCTTATCGAAAATGTGATACATAAATCCGCTATATACGTCCTTAACGAAGGTGCCGATATAGAAGAATACGAGCACAATGCTTGCGAGCCACATAGAGCCCTGACCCTCATAACGGATCTTAGTAAAGCTCTGGAACGGGTGGAGAATGCTCTGGAACATTAAAATTACCTGACGGTTGCGGATAAGCTTAACCTGCTTCTTACGTGCTATATAAAGCAGAGCAGCCAAACCGCCGATAGCAACAACAGCAACTATGATAATTGTTGTGAAGTTCTCGGTTAAGAGGTCAGCGCGAACGTATTCGTAGGCGCTGGCGTAGGTATCCTGATCGAGACCGATCTTTGCGTATTCGCAGGCGATCTTATAATCCTTATTGATGAGAGCTGCCTTTGCAAGACCGCGATATGCCAGCTGGCAGTTACGGTCGAGCTTTAAGATCTTTTCCCACAGGGGCTGTGCTTCGATATAAGCACCGTCAATGGTCATCTCCTGTGCATCGAGGAGAAGCTTGCCGTATTCGGTGATCTTGAATACCTGAAGAGCACCGGTAACACGGTCGAGGAGGATTACCTCGTTGTTTTTGCCGAGTGCCATGGATGATACAACGCTGGACATACCCTTCTGGGTTGCAGCACCTGTACCGCCGCCGAATACTGCGATGGGGTTACAGTTCTGATCGTAGATATATACTCTGCCGTAGGTTTCATCGGCGGAATACATAAATCCACGCTCATCAAGCGTTAAGGATGCGAGCGAGGAAACGCGGTTTACGGAAGAAGCCGCACGAACCGAGCGATAAGCATCGGAGAACTGGAGTGAGTTGGAGGATACAACGACCTTGCCGGTCTTATCCTTTAGTACGTTAACACCGCCGGGGCTTAGCTTCTTTAACTGACCGGGGTCGGTCTTATAAATATTGGTAGCGCCGGTTGCGGTATAGATGAAGTCATCACCGTCTACCGCGATATCAGTGAACTGGAAGGGCAGCGACTTTAAGTCGTTCTGCTTCTTAATATCACTGCTGAAAAGCATATCGAAAAGCTTCTTGAGCGCATCGCTGAGCGAGGCGGTTACGGTGTTGGATCCGTAGAAGCTTACGAATTCGTTTGCGGGACCATATAGAATTGCGCCGTAGTAGGAGCCTTCACTTACGATATACTTATAACCCTTACTATCGATAGCGATTCGTTTGGGCATAAACTGGAAGTCGCTGGGGATAACGTCTGCATCGGGGAGCTCGAGCAGAGCCTCAACCACGCCTTCCTTAGTGCAGACAACAACACGTGCGTGCTGGGTATCTGCAATGTAGATCTTGCCATCGGTGTGGGCATAAACACCGAGTGAGCCAGTGATATCGATTACCTCACCCTTAAAGGTAAGATCCTTGATTTCACGCTTTAGGGTGAAATCGGGGTTGAGCACAACAATTCTTCCGTTTGCGGTGTCCGAAATGTAGACGTTGCCATCAGCATCGGTTGCTACGTCACCGGGCTCCTTTAAGGCACTAATGTTGAGCGAGTGGCCGTTTACGGTGGTTAAATACTCGTAAACGGGGCGCTGCGTAGCCGTTACCATCGAGCCGTAGCCGGTCCATATGGTGTAGGAATCGTAGGGCTTGTTCTGCACGTCAATGGCCGAGGCGTTTATACCGAGGCAGGATGCGAGGAGAAGCACCACTACGAATACCGAAAGACAACGGCGCAGCATTTTATGATTTGAGTTTTTCATATAAATTTTACCTCCAAACCGTCGGGCTTATTTAATACCCGAGCTGCTCATTGTCTTGGTTACGCTTCCTTGCGATATCATATATACCAGTATTGGCGGTATCATCATTATTACCGTTACCGCCATTGCCGAGCCTTGTCGCGTCAGACCGCCTGCGGCGATGGTGGACGCTGCACTGGGCAGGGTTTTGAGTTCTTCGCTGAATATTGTTCCGCCTTCAACTAACTGCCACAGATCGCGGAATGCGAAAAGTGTTAAGGTCAGCCAGCCCGGCTTAACGATGGGCATTACCAGCTGCCAGAATACACGGAAGGTGCCTGCGCCGTCGATTCTTGCCGCTTCGATAAGGGCGGTGGGAACTGCTGCATCCATATACTGCTTCATAAGGAATACACCCATGGATGACGGTATCATCGGTAGGATATAGACCCAATACGTATCTATCATTCCCAAATATGAATAGATGAGGTAACGCGGAATAGCAAGTGTATAGGAGTTATAAAGCAGGGAGAACTGAATAATATGGAAAATGGTCTTCTTACCATAAATGTTCGACTTAGAGAGAACAAATGCACCCATGGAAGCCACTAAAACATGCAATACCGTGGTGACAACACTGATGAACACGCTGTTGAATATGTATCTCGAGAGCGGAACAGCAAGGTTATCAAGCAAGGACGGAATTACTACGTAGTTCTCGATGGTGGGACGAATAACGAAGAAGCGGGGCGGATAAACAAGAAGCTCATCCAGCGGCTTGAACGACGTTAAAATCGAATAGATCATCGGGAGAATGGAGAAAAGACCGAATGCTATAAGGAAGAAGGAATAGAAGAAGTTACCTGCCTTACTGCGGGTAAATCTCTTATACTGATCGCGATGAGTTACTTTAAGGCGGTCAGCGCGGAAATAATTCTTTTTAAATTTAAACATATACGCTACTGACCTCCTTACTTACCTGCAAGATTGATGAGCTTGAACATCAAATTCTTGGTTACAGCCATAAGGATGAACAAGAATACCGATATTGCTGCCGCATATCCCATTTCGTAACGGGCGTTACCAACGTCAGACAAGAGCGAAACGATGGTATCAACGCTGTTGTTAACCGAGGGATAGCCGCAGAGCTCGATTGCTACAGCACTTACGGAGAATGCCGACTGAATCTGCATAACGCAGCCGAACATAAGAATTTCTCTCATTGACGGCAGGGTTATGTACCAAAGCTCGTGCCAACGGCTGCGAACACCGTCGATTGCGCCTGCTTCATAAAGCTCGGGGTTAACGTTCTGCAGACCGGAAATGTTTGCTAAGAAGGTAATACCGAGGCTCAGCCACAGCTGAACAATTATGATAATGGGCATCGCATATGACGGGGATTTCAGCCACTGAATTGGGTCAACGATGAGACCGAGCGACATCATAGTGCTGTTTAAGTATCCGTAGCTGTCGCCGCTGAAGAGGATCTTCCAAATGAAGTAAACGTTGCCGGTGAGAGCCGGTGCATAGAACAGGAAAGAAAGCAGAGTGCGCACGGCGGGATTGAATTCGTTTACCATCCACGCAAGCACGAATGCAAGCATAAATCCGATAGGACCTGTTACTATTGCGAATACTAAGGTGTTGCGCAGGGCAGTCGGGAAAACGTCGTCCTGCACGAACATACGAAGGTAGTTATCAAGACCTGCAAAGGTAGGCATTGAAACTGCATCAAAATGGAAGAAGCTTAAAACTACTGAGGTTAAAACCGGCAGAATTGTGAAGGTGAAGAACAAAAGGAAGAAGGGTGCCAGCATTACATAGAATGCTACCTGCTCTTTTTTGCTGCCTCGACTAATTGTGCTGGATTTGGCTTTTAATTTTTTCATTTTAACAGTTCACTCTCCTTCACAGATTAGTCAAGTTTATATTGCTTACGTTTACGTGCGATTTCAGCATCACCGTTAGCGGCCCACTCAATAAGCATATCCTTGGAGTTTTTGCCGTTGTTAACAACGTTCCAATATGCCTGGTCGATCATACGTGCGGTATAGTATCCGCCGGCTACTTCTTCTACCTCGCGGATGTTTTCCCACTGAGCAAGCAAGTTCTTAAGGCTATCCTTATCCCAAGCCATCTGCTTTAATGCCTCGGGGTTAGAGGTGGTTACACGACCCGAAACGCCAAGGATTGATTCACAATTGTTGGAATAGCGCAGCTGAGTATCGGCAGATACCCACCACTTAAGGAACTCCCAGCCGCCTTCGGGGTTCTTGGAAACCTTTAAGATTCCGCAGCCCGTACCGGAGCCTGCCTGGAGCTTGTTGATGGAGCCATCTTCCTGAACGGTGCCAGGAAGCTCCATCATCTTCCACTTACCTGTGATTTCGGGAGCCGCAAGAGTAAGCTGAGCATAATAGGTGTAGCCTACGAGACCGAGCGGCATAACTCCTGTGCGGAAGCGGTTGAAGAAGTCATAGGTTATGGGGAATTTATATTCGGTGTAAAGATTGGTCCACCACTCGAAGGTGTCGATCGAGGTTGCATTGGTAAGGTTAAGACTATCAAGACCGGGGTTGTAAAGCTTCTGACCGCGCTGCATAAGCAGAGTCGGGAAAATCGAGAGCGATGCAACACCTGCGTTGGTCTGTGTGCTCGAGGTTATCTGAACGTACGGCATACCAACCTGATAGTTGTTACGCATTATTATGGACGAAACGTAGAGGAAGTCATCCCAAGTCTTGGGAGGCTCGATTCCGAGTTCCTCAAATACGTCGGTTCTGTAGTACATCATGCTGAAGCCCTGAGTATCGGGGAGAGCATAAACACCATCGCCGAACTTATAGGGAACTACCGCATCAGGCGAGATGAAGTTATCCAGAACCTTCTCGTAATCATCGAACTTGGAAAGGTCAACCATCGCACCGCGCAACGCGAGGTTAACAGGTTCGCTTCGTGCCATGTGCAGCGAGCAGTCGGGTCCGTTGCCCGAGAGAATAGCCTGAATATAGGATGCGTTGGAAATTTTAACGTTAACGCCTATTCCGGTGTTGGGGGTGAAGGAGGACTGGATAAGGTCGTTAAGAACGCGAACCTGATCACGGCCCCAGTTAACCCAGATGCTTATCTGCTCATCGGACTCAACGTCGCCCGATACGCTGTTGTAAGAACCGCTGAAGGAAGAAAGCAGACGCTGGAAGGAGAACTTAATGTCCTGCCAGAAAGAAGCGTCGGTTTTCGGAACCTTGGTGTCTGCCGCTGCGATTATCATATAGTCGATATCGAGCGGGAGCGACATCATTTCATACATCAATGCGTTTACCGAACAATAGTTGGTGTAGTACTGGCTTTTATATTGATGAGAGGTAAAACGGTTTTTGAGCATGCTCTTCATAACCTGAGCGAAGGAACGGATGGTGGTGGCGTTGGTGCCACCTTTTTTGCCGTAAAGATCCTCAAGTGCATAGGATATACGGTAAAGTTCATCCATATCAGCCTTAAGGGTTTCCTCGAACTGAGGAATCTGCTCATAAAGGCTATAGTCACGCGAGGCATCGGGAGATTCACCTGTGATCTGAACTATCTTACGATAGAGGCTACCTGCGCTGTAAACAACGTTCTGCAGAGCACGGGTAAGATCAGCTAAGGCACCAATGGTTACCTCCATCGATAGGGTGTGCTCACCCTTTTCGAGATAGAAGAGATATTCTTCGCCATCGTCGTTTTTGAATTCCTTATATTGCCAGCCGGATTTATATTTGAAGTCAATATCTGCGGCTTCGGCAAAGGGAACCTCACCATCGATATAAAGCTTACGATAGGAGCTTCCGTTTAAAACGCCGTTCTGTCTGAACTTGAGGCCGAGCTTATAAAGACCTGTTTCGGGAACGGTGAAGGACCAAGTGATGGTGTCGCCCGGGTTCTGCCAGTTGGTGGAGCCTATGTAGTTAATCTTGCTTACATAGGGGCTGGTTGGCGAAACACTGGGGTCGGAGGAGTCGGACTTGGCGATAAGAGAGTTGGTGCTCTTATAAACTGCCGATTCACCCTCAATCTTGATGATATCGCTGCCTTCATAATTCTTATAGCCGTTCTGGGCATAGGAATTGAGAACCGATTCATAGGATTCATATTCTATGGGTGCCACAAAAACCATCTTCTCGAGAACGAAGGGTTCTTCGATAGCCTCGAGGGTTATGGTGTGGGTACCTGCCGAGAGGGCAAACTCATAAGGATCGGATACGAGACCGGTAGCATCGGTGGCATAATGGTCGGTGTACATAAATACCTCAACCTGCTCAGCAGTGAACTGGTTGCCTACACCGTCGGAACGGATTTCACCTGCATCCTCCCATACGCGGGGAAGCTCAATAGCCTCGACACCATCGAAAGGATAGGCATTATCAAGTTTGATTCCGAGTTTTATGGGGTTGCTGCGGCTCTTAAGGCCCTGATAATAGAAACGCAGTGAATATAAACCTGCTTCCTTTACCGTGAAACGATAAGTTACACTGCCCTCCTCGTTAGTCCACTTGAGAACGTTCTTTTTTCCGTCAAATTCGGGAACCTTTTGAACTTCGGCTCCATCAGACGAAATAAAACTGTTACCCTGGATAACGATCTGCGCATCATCGCTCGCAGCGGTAAAGCCGCTGTTGGCGGATATGTAGCTGTCGTAATCATTGCCGGCCGTTATGCCAGACTTGACAGGGGCAGCTGCAGTTCCGGTGGTTACGACCTGTGAAACAGTTTCATCAGCAGAAACAGCAACAGACAGACAGGTTACCATTAACAGTACCGAAACCAGCAAACAAAAAATTCTTTTCATTGCTCAACCTCCGTTTTCCTCGAACAGAATGATCTATTCGAATTGAATAAAGACATAAACTACGCAAAAATAGCACTTTTTTACTTTTGCGACGCTTAAGGCGTTTGCTACAGAATGTGCAAAATTATTATCGGCATATTTCATAAAATTACAACTAACACAATTCTCGTTTGTTGAAAATTACTAATCATATTGCCTATTTAATAATAACACGCTATTTTCTCTATACATTTTACCATATTATTAATATAAAAAAAGTCTAAAAAAATCCTAGACGTTAGGAAAATTTTAGACCTTAATTTCGATTTTTTGATTACTTTGTGCAAAATTACAACAAACCGTATATCTGTGCAATTTTAATAAGCTCGCGGCGGTCGGGAATATCGGCTCCGCAGAGCATTTTTTTAACCCTATATTTAACTGAACTTTGGGATATGAACAGCTCCTCAGCTATCTCTGTCATATTCTTGCCGCGCGCGAGGTGAAGCAGGATGCTTCTATCGGTACTGTCACAATTGCGAAGCAACTGCTCGGCGCGCAGATAGGATAGATAATCGTTATCGGTTCGGTAGCCTGAACTACCGAGAGAAGGCTGCTCGTGTGCCGCAGGATAGGGCTTTTTCTCGGTGCTGCCGCGGATAATTAGCGGACACTCGACCGCGACCGAAACGCCGCCTGCATCGGGGTTTTGGGTTAAAAATCTATGTAGTTTCACGGCGCTGACACCGAGCGAAACAAAATCGGTGCAGATGGTGGTGCACGGAGGGGTGGATACCTCGGACATACGATTACCTCCGACCCCTATGACGTACATATCCTCGGGCACAAATATCTTGCGCTTATTGAGCGCAGTTATGAGATGGTTTGCCTCGGCATCGCGCGAGCAGACAATCGCATCAAAATTGCGACATTCGCGCAAAAAGGATGAAGATAGCTCGGATATATCGGAATACTTATAGCTTTGGCAGAAAAGACCTATCTCCCCCGCTGCCGCCATAAACGCGCGGCGCTTGCCCTCATAAGACAGGCGGCCGCTGCAGCCGATGAAAGCAGCACGGGTCTTGCCACAATATTTAAGGTAACGCGCGACCTTTTTCATAGCACCTTTATAATCGAAGCTGACAAAAGCATCGGCTCCCGAAATGCCACAATCAGGCGAGGCGTTTACGACAATGGCGCGTGCGCCTGCCTGCTTTATTTTAGCGGCAACCGGTTCCAGCCAGCCTTTGGTATAACCCACGGCGAGCACAAGCTGACTTCCATCGCCATCTACACCATCGGTGGAAAGATAGAAATCCTCAAGATGCAGATTTTTCTTATCGGCTTCGCTTTTCATTCCCTTTAGGATATCGGTTATCCAATAACCATCAAGGCCTATCTGCTCGGATACGACGAATATCGACAAAACGCTCACCTCCCGTGTAGTATTATAATTATTATACCTTGATATATTATTTCGCGCAACATATTTTTAAATTTACACAGGCAATAAATTGTGATATAATTTCTTTGCAAATAATAAGATTTGAAGGCGTGTTTTTTATGTGCGGATTTGTTGGTTTTACAAATTCAATAAGTGATAACGGCACCGTGCTGCGCTCAATGATGAACAAAATCGTTCATCGCGGACCCGATTCGGCAGGCAGCTTTATTGATGATAATATCGCCATGGGCTTCAGACGGCTCAGCATCATCGATTTAAAAGAGGGCGACCAGCCTCTCACAAACGAGGATGGCAGCCTTGTGCTTACCTTTAACGGCGAGATATATAACTATCGCGAGCTGCGCGAGGAACTCATCGCCGCAGGACACGTTTTTAAGACCCGTTCGGACAGCGAGGTGCTGGTGCACGGCTTTGAGCAGTTCGGCGAGCGAATAGTCGACCACTTGCGCGGAATGTTCGCTTTCGTGATTTATAATAGAAATGACGGCAGCATTTTCGGCGCGAGGGATATGTTTGGTATCAAGCCGTTTTATTATACTATGATGGATGACTGCTTTATCTATGGTTCTGAAATCAAGGCGTTTTTATGCCACCCTAAATTTGATAAACAGTTAAACGAGGAAGCACTGGCGCATTATCTCTCGTTCCAGTATTCCCCTTGCGAGGAAACCTTTTTTCGCGGTGTTTTCAAGCTACCGCCTGCACATTATTTCTTCTATCGCGACGGCAAAATGGAAAAGACCCGTTATTGGAAGCCGAATTTCTCCCCCGAGCAGGGCGCACTCGAATATTATGCCGATTTAGTGGATGAGGCGGTGCGCGAATCGGTTAAGGCACATAAAATTGCCGACGTTGAGGTTGGCTCTTTCCTATCCTCGGGTATTGATTCGAGTTATATCGCCGAGGCCGCCCGTGTGGACAAGACCTTTACGGTTGGATTTGAGGAGGGCGACGGCCGCTACAGCGAAATTGATTATGCCAAGGATTTCGCACGCGAAATTAAAACCGAAAACATAAGCAAGTTGATAACCCGCGAGGAATACTTCGGCAGTTTCCCGCTTATTCAGTATCACATGGACGAGCCGCTTGCCGACCCTGCAGCAATTGCGCTTTACTTTGTTGCCAAGCTTGCAAGCGAGCACGTTAAGGTGGTTATGTCAGGCGAGGGTGCCGATGAACTTTTCGGCGGATATCGAATCTATATGGAGCCGCTTTCCACAACGGCATATGATATTCTGCCGTTCGGGCTGCGCCGCATTATAAGTAAAATTTGCTCCTATCTGCCGCAAAAGCACGG
>JAZOPP010000039.1:0-9601 GCA_045655625.1 Acutalibacteraceae bacterium | reverse complement strand
CCAAAAGCTCGAAATACTCTTTTGAGTGTTTCGAGTTTTTCTTTTGTATATTGGGGATTCGAAGTAGCTGCGGTAGTGAATGACAGTCCGGTGGACTGTCAGAGCCGCAGACTGACCGAGCGCCGCAGCGCGAGACCGAATCCCCGATGGGTCACCAAAAGCGGAAGTGAAACGCAAAAGCGTTGCGCTTCCGTTTTTATTTTCTAGCAATATAAAAAACAAATAATAAAATACCCCTCGGTATTCCGAGGGGTATCTTATTTTTATTACATAGTTCCGAATACGAACTTTGCAACAAAGAGAAGAGCGATAACAGAAACTGCGATATCCTTCTTCTTGTAATTACCGGTGAATAAGGTAATAAGAACATAAGCGATGGAGCCGATACCGATACCATTTGCAATGGAATAAGTAAGAGGCATCATAGCGAAGGTAAGGAATGCAGGAACAGCACTTCTCATGTCTTCCATATCAACCTTAGCGAAGTTCTTCATCATAAGAACGCCAACGAAGATAAGAGCGGGAGCGGTTGCAGCACCGGGGATGATGCTTGCAATCGGAGATAAGAAGAGGCAAAGTGCGAAGCAGATAGAGGTTACCAAGCTGGTAAGGCCGGTTCTACCGCCAGCAGCAACGCCGGAAGCCGACTCAACGAAGGTTGTAACGGTAGAGGTACCGCAAACAGCACCTGCGCAGGTTGCAATAGAGTCACAAGTCATAGCCTTGTCAACATCAATTGGGTCGCCGTTCTCATCAAGCATATCAGCCTCAGAAGCGGTACCATAGAGGGTTCCGATGGTATCGAACATATCAACGAGGCAGAAGGTTACGATAAGCATAATAGCGGAGAAGATACCGCCAAGAGCTTCGCCACCGAATGCGTTGGTCCAAGAAGCGGGCTTGAATACACCGGTGATACCGATATCAGCGAAATCCTTTAAGGGCTGAGTTGCCGAAGCCATATCAAAGTTCGGCTTGGTTCCGGTAGCAACATAGTAAATAACGGTGGTAGCAAGAATGCCAAGTAAAACAGCACCCTTAATCTTAAGCTTAGAGAAAATAGCAATAATGATAAATCCTACAAGAGCGATTACTGCGGGAGCAACTGCTGCCCACTTAACGCCCTGAAGCTTAACGAACTGAACTAATGTGTACTGGTTGTCCTGAACGATACCAACGTTCTGGAAGCCGATAAATGCAATGAAAAGACCGATACCTGCAGGAATAGCCTTTTTAATGCAGTCAGGCATTGCCTTTGCAATGTAAACGCGTGCACCGGTGATAGAAAGGAGAAGGAAAATAATACCCGAGATGAGGATTATAACCAAACCAGTCTGATATCCGGCAATTGTGTTACCCTTGTCGCCCTTTAATACTTCGGGAAGAACAAAGGAAACAAAGAAGAATGAGTTAAGACCCATTCCGCACGACTGTGCAAAAGGCAGTTTTGCATAAAATGCATAAAGAAGTGTACCGATTACAGAAGCAATAATTGTTGCAACATAAACGGAGTTCCAGATTTGCGAAATTCCGGGAACGCCAAAGCTGAAACCAACAATCTGATTGGGGTTAACAACCAGAATGTAAGCCATTGCAAAAAATGTAGTAAGACCTGCAATGATTTCAGTTCTAACGTTGGAACCGCGTTCTGAAATTTTGAAGAACTTGTCCATTTGAGAATCTCTCCTTTTAAAAATTTGGGGTTGCTACATATATAATACCAAAAAATCTCAAATTTTCAATAGTTTTTCCACAATTTGTGACAAAATTTTTAATAAAATACAAAATATTGATGAATTATGTTTTTCAAAAAATTAAGAAACGCAGTTTAAAACTGCGTTTCTTATTATTTTTCCCTGTTTTCATTTTTTAGAAGACTTTTTATTTATAGTTTTAGATTCCGTTTTTGCGGAAGTGGATTTGCGAGAAACAGGCTTTCTAATAAGAGTTTTAATGGCTAATGCTTTATCATAATTGCCTTTAATAACCAATTTACTCTCCTCAATCGCTTTATCGAAACTAAGTTTTGAGTTCATTATATCGATAAAATCAACGCTCGATATGGTAAAAACCGCATCATTATCATAATAATCATAGGGCTCAATATTAAGTTTCCCATCAGCCACCTCAAGATACATAATTCCTCTTGCGTCCTCATCAGTAAGATTGAGCTGTATTGCAAGGTGTCCATCAATCTTATCGGCCTTTCTTGCCCGCAGGTATTTTTTTATAGTGTTGTATGCATCAATAAATGCCATATGTATCAGTCCTTTCGCAAGAAATTATATACCAAGTCAAGACTTTAAATCAAGCGGCGAAAGAACCATAATTTTGAAGCTCTAATTGCGATAAATTAGTGAATACAGATATCGAAAAAAGCAGTTATTTCATATATTGACAAATGCTTCTAATATCTCCTGCTTTTCTCAAAAAGTAGCAGCGTTTTAATAAGCCGAATAGCATAGTATTGGAACCATAATAAATTAAGGGTGATACTATGGAGAAATACTATTCACTTTGCGATATATCGCCGGGAGAGAGCGCAAATGTGAAAAAAATATTAACCACCGGCGCTATGCGACGCCGATTTCAAGATATAGGTTTAATAGAGAATACACGCGTTGAATGCGTTGGGAAAAGCCCAAGCGGTGATCCATCCGCCTACCTGATTCGTGGTGCGGTTATTGCCATAAGAGCTGAGGACTGCAAATCAATTTTAGTTTCAAGAATCGGATCTGATAATCATGGGATTAACTAACCGATCCACGGGAAGCGCATTATTTGCATTAAATAAAACTGATACTCAATCCGCAGCAAGAGTTGCATTAGCAGGCAATCCGAACGTTGGTAAAAGCACTATATTCAACGCTCTCACTGGCATGAAGCAGCACACGGGCAACTGGCCCGGTAAAACCATTGCAAATGCAACCGGTGTGTGTAATAGTGAAAAACGCTCGTATACATTAGTAGATATTCCGGGTACCTATTCCCTATTTGCACACTCAGCCGAAGAAGAGATAGCACGAAACTACATATGTTTCGGCAAACCCGATATAGCACTTGTGGTTTGCGACGGCACCTGCCTTGAGAGAAATTTGAATCTTGTTTTGCAAACACTTGAAATACAAAAAAACACCATAGTTTGCGTTAATCTTTTAGATGAAGCAAAGCGCAAAAATATTGAAATAGATATTCCAAAGCTTTCACAAAGTCTCGGTGTGCCCGTAATAGGTATATCCGCGCGCAACAAAAAGGATACGGCTCAGGTGCTCCATGCCTTAGATAACTTCTTCATAAACGCTCGTGAGGCTTCACCGTTTATCGTTCACTACGTTGATGAGATTGAAAATGCAATAAGCGAGCTGGAACCGATAGTTAAAAAATATACGGATAATAAAATAAACAGTCGCTGGCTCAGTTTGCAACTATTAGCACCCGATATTTCTCTGCTTAGCGAAAGTGAGCGATTTTTTGGATTTAATATTATCGATATTCCCGAAGTTAAAGAGATACTCCATAAGGTTAAAATCCAACTGTTAGAGTGTGGTTATAACGATAATGTTTTGAGAGATTCGGTTGCGACATCTGTAATTTGTGCAGCCGAAAGCATTGCAAAAAATACAGTTACTTATTCAAATCAAAAATATAACGAACTTGACCGAAAAATAGATAAAATTCTAACCGGAAAGTTAATCGGTTATCCCGTTATGTTACTGTTTTTAGCACTAATATTTTGGATAACAATAACCGCCGCAAGTTACCCCAGCGAAAAACTAAATGCTTTTTTCTCATTTCTTGGCAAACAGGCAGATTCACTATTCATAACACTATCCGCGCCCGAATGGTTGCGTGGCATAGTTATTGACGGAATGCTTAAAGTACTGTTTTGGGTTGTAGCCGTTATGCTGCCGCCAATGGCAATATTCTTCCCCTTCTTCACGCTTTTGGAGGATATAGGATATCTGCCGAGAATTGCCTATAATCTGGATGGACCGTTCAAAAAATGCAAAGCCTGCGGAAAGCAGGCACTAACAATGTGTATGGGATTTGGCTGCAACGCTGCGGGAATTGTTGGTTGCAGAATTATTGATTCGCCGCGCGAGCGCCTGCTTGCCATACTTACCAACACTTTTGTTCCATGCAATGGCCGATTCCCTACGCTTATAGCGCTAATATCAATATTTTTTATCGGAGGCCAAAAAGGGTTCGGCAGTTCAATACTATCAGCAATTATGCTTACGGGGATTATTCTCATAGGGGTTTTTGCAACTTTACTTATCACGCGTTTATTATCCGATACCGTGCTTAAGGGTTTGCCCTCATCCTTTACGCTCGAAATGCCGCCATACAGAAAACCACAAATCGGCAGTATAATTGTTCGTTCTATTTTTGATAGAACGCTTTTCGTCCTTGGTCGAGCAGTATCCGTTGCCGCTCCTGCGGGCATAGTGATATGGCTGATGGCAAATATAACAATAAGCGGTTCTACCCTGCTTTCTCTATGTGCCGGATTTCTTGATCCCTTTGCCAGGCTCATAGGGCTTGACGGAATAATCCTAATGGCGTTCATTTTAGGCTTTCCTGCTAATGAAATTGTAATTCCGATAACAGTTATGGCTTATCTTGCGGAGGGGCACCTGAGCGAAATTGGAGGAATTTCGGCGATACGTGATATTTTACTGCAAAACGGTTGGACACCTATCACGGCAATATGCGTTATTGTTTTCTCACTAATGCACTGGCCCTGCTCAACAACGCTGCTGACCATAAAAAAAGAAACGGGCAGCCTTAAATGGACAGCCGCTGCAGCAATTATTCCAACAGCTTGCGGAATGCTTCTTTGCTTTTTAATAAATCAAATATCCAAGTTGTTTCTATAAACACGCATAATTGACTATTGAACCTCCGTGTGTTAAAATACATTGGTAAAACGGAGGTGAGAAATATGAAAAAGGCACTCATTGCCATGAGCGGCGGTGTTGATTCGAGCGTTGCTGCATATCTTTGCGTACGTGATGGATATGATTGCACCGGAGCCACTATGAAACTCTATCACAACGAAGACATAAACATAAGCGAGGAAAACAGTTGTTGCTCTTTAGACGATATTGAGGATGCACGCAGTGTTGCAAACAGACTTGGTATGCCTTTTCATGTTTTTAACTTCTCTGCTGATTTTAAGGAAGCGGTTATTAACCGGTTTATAGCTGCATATGAAAAAGGATCTACCCCTAACCCCTGCATTGATTGCAACAGATATATTAAGTTTGAACGCTTATTTAAAGAAATGAGAGAACGTGACTTTGATTATATCGTAACGGGACATTATGCAAGAATAGAATTTGATGGCGAGCGTTATTTGCTTAAAAAGGCACTTGATGAATCGAAGGATCAGTCCTACGTGCTCTTTTCGCTGACGCAGGAGCAGTTATCCCACACTCTGTTTCCGCTTGGCAACTACACAAAGGAAGAAACGCGTAACATTGCCCAGGCTAACGACTTTATAAATGCACGAAAGCATGATAGCCAGGATATTTGTTTTGTGCCAGATGGTGATTATGCTGCATTTATTGAAAAACAAACCGGCAAAACATATCCCGATGGTGATTTTATAAATAAATCGGGTCAAAAACTCGGAACGCATCGCGGCATCATCAGATACACCATCGGTCAGCGTAAGGGCTTGGGGCTCGCACTCCCTGCACCTATGTATGTTTGCGAAAAGGATATTGTGAACAATAAGGTTGTGCTGTGCTCGAATGAAGAGTTATTTGCTTCAGAATTGCAAGCGGTTAACTTTAATTGGATAGCATATGATAAACCGCCTAAAACCTTTAAAGCCAACGCTAGAATTCGCTATAATCAAAAGGAGCAACCTGCTACGATTACCGTTAATGATAACGGAAGCGTAACGATTATTTTCGATGAACCACAGCGTGCTATTTCAAAAGGTCAGGCAGTCGTGTTATACGATGGTGATACCGTAATAGGCGGAGGCACAATTATTTAATAAAAATAAAACACCCTACAAAACATAGGGTGTTTTTTATTTACCGGCGAAGCAGTACGCCATCCGCCTTTAAGGCATCGCGAACCTTCTGAACGTCAATGGTCTGTGCTGTTGTATTGGTATCGAGCGCTACAGCAGCTGCAGCACCGGCAGCCTGACCGGTCATTACGCAGGTACCCTGAATACGTGTGCTGGAATGAGCGATATGGTCAACCGAAATGCAACGGCCGCAAACCCAGAGATTTTTAATGGTTTTGGGAGCAATACAACCATAAGGAATACCATAAGAATCGCCACGAATTGCACCGCCGAGAGCGCGGCTCTTGCCGAAAGGATCATGAATATCGATTATATACGAGCCACAAGCGATTTCATCATCGGAATGAACACAGTTTATGGCATCAACACCCTTTAATACCTTTTGACCGATAAGCCTTCTCGTTTCGCGAACGCCAAGAACGTTACTCGACTCAACAAGATAGCTATTTTCAAAGCCCGGTACGTATCTCTTTAAGAAATCGGCAAGATAAATTACCTGCTTATGAGCGATTACGGCAGCATTGGATAATTCAACTGCATCGGTTCCGTCAACACCGATCACACGCGACATATTAACGAGAAGCTCATTAGGACGACCTGTCGGGAATAAAAGTATTCTACCCTGAGGCAGCGGAATTAAATCGCCGTTATCCTCAAAGCCAACAGTTCCTGCATATTCAAGGGAGGCAAACTCTTCTTTATCAATACCTAAATCCTCAAAATTGAGATTCTTATTGTTATACTTAATGGGATTTTGCGACATATCGACATTTCCCATAGAGAACATAACAGAGCAAGGCTGAACCGCAAGAATATCCTTGGTTTCTTCACAGTCATATTTGCTGGCAGAATTGAGCTCAAAGTGCATATGGTCGAATCCGGCACTCTTTAAATCGCTGCCCGACTCGGGCTCACAGCCCATAACAAACTCCTCGCCGGCTTCTGCAAAAATATCACCATCGCCGGTTGCATCAACGAACATTTTGGCACTAACCGCCTCAATGCCCGATTTAGTATGTATAATAAGGCACTTAACCTCATCATTCTCTGCAAGGGTTTTAATTAAATCTGCGTGGAACAGAATTTCAACACCTGCTTCAATAGCAAGGTCCATGAGAGCAACCTTAAACAAATGGGGTCCAACTCTCTTTGAGGGGCTGTTAGGACAGCCGACACTATTTTGAAGTTCAACCATTCTATCAACAATTTCCTGTGCTATTCCGCCGAAGGTTTTACCCTTGGTGTCCTTAAAAGCATCAAACGGAGAAACATGTCCGTTAGTAACCAAACCGCCAAGGCATCCGCTTTTTTCAATAAGCAGAGTCTTTTTTCCGCCGCGAGCTGCAGCGATAGCCGCTGCCGTACCAGCAACGCCGCCGCCAACAACTGCAACATCAGCTTCATAACGAATGTTTACATTTTCACATAATTTAATAGTTGACATAAACACATCCCCCAAAATTTCCATGCTATATGATCAGTATATGATTCAAACTTGAAAAAGTAAAGTAAAATATTAGTTGTTTTAAAATAAATTGATATTGTAAAAAAAATAACAATGTTGTATAATATAGAAAATATTAGCACAAGGAGATATTTTGATGGAACAATTCATTAAGGATGTTTTCGGCAATGTCGCGAACATTGAATGGAGACCCGTCGTTATGTGGGTAATCGGCGGAATTCTTATCTATCTTGCTATCAAGAAAGATATGGAACCCACACTGCTGCTCCCCATGGGCTTTGGTGCAATTCTCGTTAACCTGCCCAAATCAGGAGCCGTTGAAACAATTGAAACACTTTTCAATGCCGGCATAGCAAACGAGTTATTCCCGCTTCTGTTATTTATCGGTATCGGCGCTATGATCGACTTTGAGCCGCTGCTCACTAATCCGAAACTGATGATTTTCGGTGCTGCCGCACAGTTTGGTATATTCCTCACTTTCGGTCTTGCTTGCCTATTCTTTGACGTTAAGGATGCAGCCTCTATCGGTATTATTGGTGCAGCCGATGGTCCCACCTCGATCTTTGTTGCAAACACCTTAGGCTCTAAATATTTAGGTGCAATAATGGTTGCAGCGTATTCTTATATGGCACTCGTTCCAGTTGTTCAGCCCCCCATCATTAAGATGATGACAACCAAAAAGGAACGCCTTATTCGCATGAACTACACCGGCACTAAGGTATCTAAAACCACTAAGATCCTCTTCCCCATTGTTGTTACGGTTATCACCGGTATCTTCGCTCCCGATTCGGTTGCACTCATCGGTTTCCTCATGTTTGGTAACCTGATTCGTGAATGTGGTGTTCTTAATTCTCTTTCCGAAACCGCACAGAACTCACTTGCAAATCTTATAACCATTCTTTTAGGTCTTACCGTTGCATTTAAAATGCAGGCCGACCAGTTCCTTACCCCCGATACTCTGCTCATCTTAGGACTTGGCCTCTTCGCTTTCATATTCGATACTATTGGCGGTATTTTAATTGCAAAACTTATGAATATTTTCTCTAAGAACAAGATCAACCCGATGATCGGTGCTTGCGGCATTTCCGCATTCCCCATGTCGGCTCGTGTTGTTCACAAGATGGGACTTGCCGAGGACAATCAGAACTTCCTGCTTATGCACTCCATCGGCGTTAACGTTTCCGGACAGATTGCTTCAGTTATCGCAGGCGGACTTTTACTTAAGCTCGTTCTGCAGATTATATAATGGGAGGATAATGATATGAAATTTTTAGGTTTTACTCCCCTGCTCAAAATTGCTCTTCCCATCATTTTAAAATGCCTGGTAGGAATTTTTGCAGTAATACTCATCATTATGATTGCAGTTGCAATTCTTAACAAAGCCACTAATAGAAAGCAATAAAATTAAAGCGACACGTAACCGTGTCGCTTTTTTTATATCAAAGCATCCATTAGAAAAAAACAGCCCGAGAAATCTCGGGCTGTTTTTTTATTAAACTATTATTAGGCGTTTGCATTCTTTTTGCTGTTTATAGCGCGCATTACCATAAGGAATCCGATTACTAAAACAACGCCAAGTGCAAGACAGATATAAACATTTTTAACAAGACCTGCGACAACGTAGCAAATAAAGCTTATTGCTGCAACCGATATTGCATACGGAAGCTGTGTTGAAACGTGGTTAACGTGAACACACTCTGCGCCTGCAGAAGACATAATGGTGGTATCGCTGATGGGCGAGCAATGATCGCCACAAACAGCACCTGCGAGCGATGCAGACATGCAGATAACAAGCATGGGATCGCCAACCTTAAACATGGTGCAAACGATCGGAATAAGAATACCAAAGGTACCCCAACTGGTTCCTGTTGCAAAGGAAAGCAGACAAGCAATAAGGAAAATAACTGCGGGCAGGAATGCCGCCATGTTCTGTGCTGCTCCGCTCTTCATAAGAGATTCAACGTAACCGGAAGCATTAAGCAAACCGTTAGACATATTCTTAAGCGATGTTGCAAGAGTAAGAATAGTGATAGCGGGTACCATTGCCTTAAATCCGAGCGGAATGCAATCCATAGCACCCTTAAAGG
>JAZOPP010000038.1:0-13052 GCA_045655625.1 Acutalibacteraceae bacterium | reverse complement strand
ATACCGGCAACGGTCGAATAGTGGTTATTAACCCCAAGGATTATTCAGTGTCCGCCGTCTATAACGATTTCACCGATAAAAACGGCGAGGTTATGAACTTCACCGGCGCCACAGGCTTTGATATAGGTGAGGATGGCAGTTATTACATAGCTGATAATAAAAATATGCGCGTGCTTGTGTTTGGCAAGAATCGCAAGTTAAGACTTGAAATCACCCGTCCTGATACCGCACTCAGCGGAACCGATACTCCCTTTGATGCAACCAAGGTTATGATTGGTAACGACGGCACGATTTACGTTATTTGCAAATCCATCAACACCGGTATTCTCACCTTCACAAGCGAGGGCGAATTTAAGGTGTTCTACGGAAGCAACAACGTTCAGGCAACAGCCGACGTTATCAAGCAGTTCTTCTATAATAAGTTCCTCTCCCGCGCTCAGCGTGCTGCACGCCGCAGCATAACCCCCACCAACTTCGCTAATATGACGCTCGATGCCAACAACTTCGTATACACGGTTAAGGCAGACCGCTTCATATACGGCTCGAGTAACGTTGTTCAGTGCCTTAACTACACAGGCAGCAGCAACATTAAAGGCGGCGTAAAATTCGGTGAGTTGGATAACGACTCTTATTCCTTCTATTGGAATCGCTTAAACAACTGTTTCGCCGATATCGATATCGATTACGAGGGAATGGTAAATGTTCTCGATTCGGAATACGGCAGAGTTTATCAATATACGGTTGACGGCGATTTCATCGGCGCGGTCGGCGGCAAGGGCTCCTATAAGGGCATGATGTCCAACCCCACCGCTATCGAAACCGTAAACGGTGAAATCCTCGTTCTGGATGCCGCTAAGAACTGCATCCACAGATACACCCCCACGGAATACGCACTTGCACTGCGTGAGGCGTTCCTCCTCGGCGATTCCACCGATCTGGATGCCCGCGAGGCAGCCTGGGAGCACGTGCTCATCCTCAACTCCAACAGCACCTATCCGTATTACGGCCTCGGTCTTGTAAATGATGAACGCGGCGAATACAAAGAGGCTATGGAAAACTTCAAAATAGCCGGTGCTCAGGATGAATATTCCAAGTCCTATAAACAGTATCGCAAGCAGGCAATGGCAGATAACGCACTGTGGATAGTGCTGGTCATCGTTCTGATAGTTGCGGTAATCGTGGTTATAAAGAAGATTCTGAGAAGAAAAATGCAGGTTGTCGATGGCACCGCATATTCCGCACTTGAAACAAAGTGGGGCCTCCCGGTCTATACTTTATTCCACCCTGTTGATTCGTTCGATCAGTTCAAGGATCGCAAAACAGAATCCCCCCTGATTGCAACCGCAATCATCGTTCTCTGGTTCATAATCGATACTCTCAGCTTCTTCTGCACGGGCTTCTCCTTTAGCACCGCCCGAGTAACCGATTTTAATCTCCTTATTGAGATATTTAAAACCGCAGGCATTTTCATTCTGTTCGTTGCGGCAAACTGGTCAATGTGTACCTTGCTTAACGGTAAGGGAACCTTTAAAGAAATTTACTGCGCTGTTGCATATGCTCTTATTCCTTATATCATTTCCATCGGCATTTCGGCAGCACTCAGTAACGTGCTTACCGGCAGCGAAGGCGTTTTCTTAACCCTTATCACCGCAGTCGGCACGGTATGGTCGATAGCAATCGTAGCTTTCGCACTCATCACCCTGCACGAATATTCCTTCAGCAAGATGCTGGGCTCAGTACTGCTCACATTCCTTGCAATGGCAGTTATCGGCTTCCTGATGGCTCTGTTCTATACCCTTATGCTTCAGGTATGGCAGTTCGCCAAGTCGATAATCGAAGAACTTAAAATACGATAAAGGAGGGCACACAGTTGAAAACAAGATCCATAATAAGCCTTATCGCATGTGTTGCCCTGCTGTTATCGCTCCTTAGTGTTACCGCAGTTGCGGCTCCCGCCACCGAAACCATCGATGGCATATACGAAAAGGTTGCCGCAAACGAGCACAATGTACTCTACCTCGATAAAACAACCGGAAACGTTGTTGTTAAAAATCTCGCAACCAACACTCTTTGGTATTCCGCACAGTCGGATGAGGTTAGTGATAAGAACTCGGTTGGTATCGAAAAATCGCACATGAAATCACCTCTTGCTATTGAGTATATCTATACTGAAAATGCTTCGGCAACCGAACTTATAAGTGTAGAGGTAACCAATACTAAAGAGGAGTGCAGCGAATCTGATATCACCGTTGAAAAAATTAAAAACGGTGTTAAGGTAACCTTCTCCATCGAATGGCTTGGCGTTACAATTCCCGTTGAGTACACGCTCGATGGTGAAAGCTTCAAGGCATCCATCCTCTATGATGAAATTGAAGAGGGTAGCGATATCTTCATAGTTTATCTTAAATTGCTCCCTGCTTTCGGCGCAGGAAAAATGACCGAAAATGGTTACTTGGTAGTTCCGGATGGCAGCGGTGCCGTTATCAATTTCAATAACGGCAACGGCGCATCGGAATACGTAGCCAACGTCTATGGCGATGAACTTGACCCCCTTTCCTATATAAATAAAAATAGAGGCGAGCGAGTTCTTCTCCCGATATTCGGTATCGTAAAGGAGCAGGGCGCACTGCTCGGCGTTATAACCGAGGGCGATGATAGTGCTGCTATCTGTGCTTATTCCTCTGCCGCAAAAAAATACGGTTATAATACCGCAACCAGCAAGGCCATTTACCGCCACAATTCTCAAGTATCTATGTTCGGCACCGACTGGAAAGGTTCCAACGTAAGTTCGTGGGTAAAGAGTGCGGCGGACGGTAAGTATTCAGTTAACTATTTCTTCCTCGGCAAAGAGGATGCCTCCTATCAAGGCATCGCTTCTGCTTACCAGGATTATTTATCCGAACAGGATGGAATGAAGGCAACCGCAAGCAAACCCTCGCTCCACCTAGATGTTTATAACAGTGTTGATAAAACATCTGCAATCTTAGGCTTTAAGTATAAGAAGCAGATTTCTCTCACCACCTACAACCAGTTGCAGAAGATACTTGCAGAACTTAAGGATGCAGGCATTACCGACGTAACCGCTGAGCTCACAGGTTGGTCGGGCAGTGGTGTTACCAACACCACAATCCCTCAGAAGGTTAAATATCTTTCAAACCTCGGCGGCAAGAAAAAGTTTAAAAAGCTTGTCACCTTTGCAGCCGAAAACGGTATGACCTTAGCGGGTAACGTTGATTTTGTTTACGCGAAGGATATTGGTAGCGGTAGCGTTATTAAAACCTTCTTTAATAAAACAATTCATAAGTACTTATATCGCAACTCGGTTTATACCGAGCGCAGAAACACAGCGCTTCTTATTGCAAATGCAAAAAAGGTAAGCTCTGCAGCAAATAAATACTTGAAATCTTATAAGTCAACAAATTTAGGCACCATCTCGATGGATTCTCTCGGAAGCTATTTCTATAGTAACTTCACAAGAAACGGTCCGCAGAGCCGCAAGTTCTTAGTTGAACAGGTGGAAGCAGTGCTTGCAAACTATAAGGAAGCAGGCTATAAGATTTCGGTAGCGGATGCTCCGGCCTATACATTTAAATATATAGACACGGTAACTGCCGCACCTATCGGCTCGAGCTGCCACGAAATGTTTGATTATGACATTCCGCTTTACCAGCTCGTTCTCCACGGTTATAAAACGGTAACCACCGAATCGCTTCCGCAAACAATTGATGAAGAGCTCACGTATCTCTGGGCGGTAAGCACGGGCACTGAGCCCATGTATAACACAATATATAAAAAGGCAAGCGCGTTGCAGGAAACTGAGTATGACTACCTCTATGGTTCCACCTTTGATTGGTGGAAAGAGGAAGCAATCGAAAAGTACTCTGAGTATTCCAAGCTTCTTGCCAGGGTCTACGATAAAAAGATCACAGGATATACCGAGGTGCTACCTAACGTTGTGGAAACGGTTTACGAAAACGGCATTCAGGTATACGTAAACTATAACGATACCGAGCGCACAGTAAATGGTATCAAGGTAGCAGCTAAGAGCTATGAATGGATAGGAGGGGACAGCGAATGAAATTAAAAAGGTCGCGCTTGAGCCTTGCAACACGCGAGTCGCTTAAGGGCCACATATTCTTGATTCCCTTCTATATCGGACTGCTTGTCTTCTTTGTTGGACCGCTTCTCCAGTCTATTAGATTTGCATTCCAAAGCGTTGTGCCTCAGGTTGGTTATTATGATGTAACCAACGTAGGCTGGGAAAACTTCAAGTACATATTCGGTAAGGATGCTAACTACAACATCAACCTTATCGAATCACTTACAACCCTTGCATGGAAATTGCCCGTTGTTTTCGTTTCGAGTTTGTTCTTTGCAATTCTCATAAATCGAAAATTCAAGGGAAGAACCTTTGTAAGAGCGGTATTCTTCCTCCCCGTTATCATAGCCTCCGGCTTGGTAATGAATGTTATTCAGGGCGACTACGTTGCAGGAACACTGATGTCGGGTAGTTCGGTAGCAGGCGGTGAGGTTTCACAGAGTACTGCACTTTCCAACATGCTTGCAGGTATCGGTCTTAACGAAAAGATAATCGGTACCATCACCACCATAACCGACAGCATGTTCAGCACCATTTGGCAAACCGGCGTTCAAACCGTTATATTCCTCGCAGGTCTTCAGGGAATTCCCTCCAGCCTTTACGAGGCATCTGCGGTTGAGGGCGCAACGGCGTGGGAAAACTTCTGGAAGATAACCCTCCCGATGATACTTCCCATCTCACTCGTAAACATTGTTTACACAGTTGTAGATTCACTTGTTAACACGCAAAACCCGGTTATGCTTCAGGTTCTTAACGATACCAACAACGCTCGTTACGGAACCGCATCGGCAATGGCGTGGGCGTACTTCCTTATAGTCGCAGTTCTCCTGCTTATCATTATGGTAGTATTCAGCAAGATTACGGCGGCAAGCACCGGCGGTAAGGAGGCGAAGAAGTAATATGAAAAAGTTTAAACTCTCCTCCAAAAACCCCGTAGTACTCAAGCGAAAAAGCACAGCTTTGGTAATAGGTATCATAAGAACGCTGTTTATTATCGGTCTTTGTTACCTCTTCCTGTTCCCGGTAGTTTATATGATAATCACCGCCTTGCAAGATCCGGCATTTGCAAACGACCCGGCATCTATCTGGATCCCCAAGA
Source organism: Acutalibacteraceae bacterium (assembly GCA_045655625.1). Classification (GTDB taxonomy): domain Bacteria; phylum Bacillota; class Clostridia; order Oscillospirales; family Acutalibacteraceae; genus SIG589. Next base: position 7,854 of record JAZOPP010000038.1, on the reverse strand, counting down.
AATTTTCGCTCATAGCAATAAAGGGCGCCATGAAGGCGTTGGACTTCTGGCCCTCGCTGAGTATTACAACCAGAATCTCGATTCTCAGCACAATAGCATCGCTTTTCTCCTGCTCACTGGCAGGATACGGCCTTGCGCGATTCAAGCTTCCGGGCAAAAAGATAGTAATGGCACTTCTGTTCCTCACTATTCTGGTTCCGCCCCAGCTGTTGCTCACCGCGCAGTACGTTAACTTCCGTTATTTCGATTTTGGCGGACTTTTCAAGCTGTTCGGTATTGGCAATTTCTCAATCCTTAATTCCGAGCTTTCCTTTATTCTTCCTGCAATCTTCGCGAACGGACTTCGCGGCGGCTTGTTTATATTCATATTCAAACAGTTCTTCGAGGGCCTGCCGAAGGACCTTGAGGAAGCAGGTAAGATCGATGGTAGCGGAACCTTCCGCACCTACTACAGCATTATGCTTCCGCTGGCAGTTCCGGCATTTATAACGGTTCTTTTGTTCTCGTTTATCTGGCATTGGAACGATTACTACAGCGCAGCAGTTTATTTCACCGGCGATATAAGACCGCTTACTGTTATGCTTAACGGTTTGCAGAAGGCTCTTGAACAGGGTTCCACTATCGCAGGTGATGCAACTGCTATGGAAAGCCGAATGTTCCTGCAGGCGGGCGCCTTGCTAACAATATTGCCCCCCCTAGTTATATATCTGTTTACGCAGAAATACTTCACCGAAGGTATCGAGCGTACGGGTATAGTGGGTTAACGAGTATTCTATATATATAGGAGGAAATTTTTATGAATAAGTATTTAAAAATAGCAGCATTACTCTTATCCCTGCTGATGATTTGTTCTATGTTCAGTGGCTGCTTTAAAAAGGTCACTATAGTTACTGAGGTCGTTGGCGGCGGTACAACCGATACCGATGATACAAACAGTGACGATACAACATCGGACGATGACAGCAATATTAACGATTCGGATGATTCCAATGATTCCGATAATGGCGATTATGATGATGGTGATTCTGACGATACCTCTTCGGATGATACCTCGTCTGATAACACCTCTTCCGATGACACCACAACTCCTCCCGAAGAGGAAGAAAAGGAAGACGTTGTTGTTGGTTACGAAGGTTCTGACCGCACCGTTGTTGTTGATCTTAATAAGGTAGTAAACGAAAAATTCTTAGGCGTTGGCGGTAACATAGTTCCCTATGGCTATATGCCCTCCAACATTGCAGAAGGCTATAACGAAGCCTATTATGCACTCGATGCTCAGAGATTAAAGACCATCGGTGTTGATATTGTTCGTTTTTGGATGCAGGTTGACTGGTTCGAACCCGAGAAGGGCGTATATAATTTTGATACTCCCGAAATGTTTGCTTGCGTAAAGTATATAGAAGCTCTGCAGAAGGCAGACTGCGACGTTCAGCTCACATTCTCCTGGAAGGTTGAAGGCAATGCACAGAATTGGTATGCCATCCCCGGTCTTGATGGTGAAGATAAGCGCATTACTGCACCGCACGACATTGAGCATTTCGGCGAAGAGTGCGTAGTTCTTATGAAGTATCTCCGTGAGACTAAGGGCTTTACTAACGTTAAGCACATTACATTTGCTAACGAGCCGTACGGTTCTTGGGACTTCGAGACCCTCGGCTACCAGCCCGCATATATGGCATCGATTATTGAAACGGTTGATAAGGCATTTAAGGATGCAGGCATCCGCGATGATATAAAGATTTGGGCATGTGAGGCATCCGCCCCCACTTTCGCGACTTGGTTTTCCTATCTTGCTAAGGAATGTGCCGAGTGCATCGATTATTGGTCGATTCACTCATCCGAGCAAACCAACGATGTTTTAGCTGAGTATATCGATCGGATCAACAGCTATGCAGAGCGTCCTCTCTTCATCTCCGAGTATCAGGAAGGTTGGATTGCTGATTACTATGAGGGTGCAAACGCCGGTCACTTAATCGTTGGCTCACAGAAGGGCTTTGGAGGCTTCGCTACCTGGGACTTCTGGGGAGTTAAGCATATGTCCACCACCAATACTGGCGCATGGGAAATGGAAGATGTTATGCTTGCTGGCGATATGAAGCCCGCGTTCGTATTCCATAACCACTTCGCCAGCAAGCGCGTAATTCCTGGATCCCTTGCCTTCCACTATTATACTCTTGGAACATGCGCTAAGTGGATAGATCAGGATAACAAGGTCCTCAAGACTACTACAACCCTCTCCAACAACGATATGCGTGCCACCACCATCAAGAATCCCGATGGTACCTTAACCGTTATCGTTGAGGTTAAAGCAGCCGATAAGGATCGTGAGCTTACCATCGATTTTGGTAAGAACGTAGGCAAGACCTTCACCCGTCACGTATTCCTCGAGAAGAACTATCCCGAAACATATGAATATGATGTAGGTCCTATTGATGTTGAATCCATGAACACCCCCAACGGCTTCCTGCCCAAGGGCGATAAGACTTTCAAGGTTGGTTCCAAGTTGGTTGATAACGATATCCCGAAGAACGACTACGCCATAATCGTTTACACAACCGTTCCCACCGAGACCCAGATAGGCTTCCACGAGTATGATGACGTTCACGCTACCAGCGTTCCCGTAACCGTAGCTGCAGGTCAGTCCTATCAGGTTCAGGGCTATCTCTATGAGAGCAAAGCAGGCGATGAGATCGTTTATAGCATCGCTAACCCCGGCGAGGCAAAGCAGGGCACCATCTCCGCTTCCGGCCTCTACACTGCAGATGCAAACGCGACCTCGGGCGACGTAATCGCTGTTCGCGCAGCACTCAAGAACGACCCCGATAACTACAAGATATTACTTATAAAGATGGCATAACTTTTTGACCGCAATCCTTTAAATAGTGGTGATAACAATGAATTACAGCATAAACAATAAAATCAGTAAACGTGAGATTACCGATCTCGGCATTTCGGCGCAGACGGGAAGAATTCCCGTCCTGCGCGATGCCAAGGGCAGACCGTTTGAGCCTAAATATGATTATGGTCTTAAGTTCCTCACGTCGGATAGCATTTTCCAGCACGTTGATTTCGAGGCGGAATATCCGTTCACCGTAACCTTCGATATGGAAAATCCCGTAAAATTCGAGAAGGCTCTGGTTGCAGGCTACGGCACGGTTGATAACTATGCACTTGCCGAATATGAGCTCTATGCAGCCAACAGTGAAGCTGAGCTTTATAGCGAGCAAAACCGAATCGCTATATATAATAATGTAGAGGAATCCGAACAAAAGGCAGGAAATGCTGTTCTTTATAGCTTCGATTCTCCCAAAAACGCTCGTTTCTTCGGCCTTAAAATGATAAGACCCTGCAAAGCCGATTCCATCGCACGTATCGCCCGAATGGCGGTTTACAGTGAGGAGTATGCCCGTCAGCTTACATATATAGATAAGTATGGCACTAACGTTGCAAAGGGTCTCGCTCCCGAAGTAATTGAGGAGGACGGCTGCAGCTCTCGTTTCTATACCGTGTTCGGCAAACGCGAGCACCTGAGCGATGGCGTTGCATTCGACCCGTTTAAGACCGTTCGCCTAAAGCTTGCCTTAACGAAGGATGCTGTATATCGTTTTGGCAGAAATGTTGATATTAATAAAGTTGTTATCGCCCATAATGATAAACTCCCCGAAGTTGAGGTTTATGCCTCACCCGATATTAAGAAGCTTTATGAAAACCGCTTAGACGTCACCGTCACCACCGAGCAGGTAGGGGACAGTGCTCTGACAGTTTTAAGCTTCCCAACCACCGAGAGTGCCTATTGCGCCGTTCGTTTTAAGGCAGGCACCGTGGAATTTATGGAGCTCAGCGAAATAGCAATAATGAGCCCCATCGCAACAGTCGATGCCTCGAGCGGCAAGGTTATAAACGATAACTTTGTAGGCAACGGCGAGAATATCGTTCCGTTCTGCATTCAGCCGGGCAACCGCGCAGGCGGCTATACCGACGAGCTGTTCGCATCCGACTGTAACCGAGTTATGAAAATTCAGCCGACCCTTATCCGTTTCTGGATGCAGGTCGATTGGTTCGAAAAGCAAAAGGGTGTTTATGATTTCGATGCCCCCGAAATGGAAGCCGTTTGGCGCTATTTCGAGCTCTTTAATAAGAGCGGCAGCGAGGTTCAGCTCACCTATAGCTGGAAGGTTGGCCCCGAGGCTCAGGAATGGTTCTCCATTCCCGGCGTAAAGGAGCCGCGCAATTCCGCTCCCGTTGATCTTGAGCATTATGCCGAAGGCTATTCGCTCTTAATGAAAGAAATCTGGCGCAGAGGTTACGATAACGTTCGCCATATTTCCTTTGCAAACGAGCCGGGATTCTCGTGGGACTTCCTGTGCTTTGGTAACCGCAAGGATTACTATTGCAGAATGGTCCGTGCAGTTCACGACCGCTTCATAGCCGATGGCATCCGTGATAAATGTATATTCTGGTGCTGCGAATCGGCGGAGGACGTAACCTGGATCGAATACTGCAGAGAGTATATCGGCGATTGCGTTGATTACTACACGCTTCACTGCTATATGTGTCCCGAGGATCAGCTTGAGGACACTATGATGAAAAAGGTTCGCGATATCGGCGCGTTGCCGTATCTCTTAACCGAGTGCTCCGAAAACGGTGCCGATATGATCAATCCGTGGAACCGCAGTCTTGCAGGACTTCTTATTGAGTCCTCCAACCTCGGCGGCGCCGGTATCATAATGTGGACGATTCACGGCGTTAAATCCATGTCGGTCTATTCGCCCGACAGCTGGACTATGAACGAGAAGGGTCACCTCTGGAACGCACAGAACCTTGATTTTGAAAAGGGCGGAATGCCCAACCTCAACTACTACCATATGGCAATGTTCACGCGCTACCTCCCCGGTCACAGCAAGGTGCTTGAAACCTGCGTGATGGGTGACGGAACCCGCGCCGCAACCTTCCTCACTCCGAACGGCGATATCACCGTGATAGTTGAGTGCAAAAAGGTCGCAGCAGAAAGAGCCATTAAGGTAAAACTCCCAAGTGGCAGCAAAAAAATTGAAAAGCACGTTTATAATCCCTCTAAGCTTTGCCCCACCTACGATGCGATAATCCCCGAAACGGTAAAAACGTTCGAGTGTGACGGCAGCTTCATTGATACCGAAATTCCTTCCGATTACTGCGTAGTGGTTTATACCACCATTCCTGCTCAGGGTCAGATAGCACTGTCCGATAAGCGCATAGCGCTGGGAGCAGGGGAGAGCCATCAGTTCTCCGCACGCCTTATCGACTGTGCAGGCGCAGTTAAGTATTCTACCATGGATGGTAAGGGCAAGATAACCGAAGATGGCCTCTTCACCGCCGAAGGCTTAGAGCCGGGCGATATGGTAGCCGTGTTCGCAACTCTTGAAAGCGACCCCACGGTAGAAGGAATTGCAATAATTGATATTAAGTAGAAGAAAGGAGACTGGAATGAAACGATTAAGAAAAGCAGCAGCGTATGCGTTTTCCGTGCTGTTAGCCGTTCAGGTCTTTGGAATGACCACACTGGTTTCAGCGGCACCCGCTGAGGAAACCAAGAAAGCCGATTCCAAGGCGATCGAACAGGTACTGTCCTCGGATGATTCCTATATCAATTTCTATTCCGAGCATAAGGACAGCAAAAAGCATTACGGTTTTCTTTCAACTGCTGTTTCTGCAACCGAAAAAAAGGGTGCAACCGTAACCGCCGCTGATAAGCAGGGAATACTGCTTGAGGATGGCAAAAACGCTTGGGTAGAGTTCAAGGTAACAGTTCCCGAAGAAGCACTTTACGGTATGCAGGTTAACTATTATGCACCTGTCTCCGCAAGCGGACGCGATATAGTTCTTTCGGTAGCCGTGGATGGTAAAATCCCCTACGAAAAGGCTAAAACCTTCTCGCTCACCCGCGTTTGGAGAGATTCTGCAGAAATCAAGCAGGATGCAAACGGCAACGATCTCCGCCCCACACAGGAGGAGGTCCCCTGCTGGCAGAGCGCCATGTTCATCAATGAGCAGGCACTTTATGAAGAACCCTATATGCTATACCTCACCGCAGGCGTTCACACAATCCGCGTAACACTTGAGGAGGAAAGCATCATCCTCGCAGGCCTTAAACTTGGCCTTGAGGAAAAACCGATTAGCTATGAGGAATATATTTCTCAGTTCAGCGAATCCGACCACGTTGAGGGCGATGCCCTTATCGTGCAGGCTGAAAAAGCATACGAGAAGAGCGATTCTATGCTCTACTCAACCTACGATAGAACCACAACTGATGTAACCCCCTATGATCCCGCTTCGATGAAGCTCAACACCATCGGCCAGTCCAACTGGGGACAAAACGGCCAGTGGATCAGCTGGAAGGTTCCGGTTGAGAAGGCAGGTCTTTATAAGATAGCATTCCACGCTAACCAAGACTTCAGCCAGTCCATCAACTCCTATCGTAAGTTGCTGGTAAACGGTAAAATGCCGTTTGCTGAAGCAGATAACATCAGCTTTAAGTACGATACCTCCTGGTATATGAAAACACTCGGCGATAAAAACCCGATGTACGTTTACTTAAAACCGGGCGACGTAATCAGTCTTTCCTGCGTTCCGGGCGAGCTCTCGGGAGTCCTCCGCAACGTTCAGCAGACGGTACTTAACCTCAACGCTATCTACCGCGATATTATCGCCATCACAAGCACAAGCCCTGATATCTATCAGGACTATAACCTCGATAAGAAGATCCCCGATCTTGAGGATAACCTCTATGCCAACAAGGCAGTGCTTGAAGAAACCTATGCCGAGGTAAAACGAGTGCTCGGCGGTTCTGGCGGTAACGCTTCCACCATTATGCAGGTAGCCAAAATGCTCGGCGACCTCGCATACGACCCCTACACCATTCCCGATCGTTTATCGACCTTCAAATCCGAGATCGATAATCTCGCTTCGCTGATACTCACGCTGCAGAGTCAGCCCCTTGAGCTCGACTTTATAACCTTCGTTCCGAAGGATACTAAAATCCCGAGCGGAAAGAGTGGCTTCTTCGAAGGACTCAAATATAGCTTCCTTAAGTTCTGCTATTCCTTCGTAACCGACTATAACAGCTTCCAAGGCGATGGCGAAAATTCAAAACAGATCAACGTTTGGGTATCCACCGGTCGTGACCAGATGCAGATACTCAATAATATGATAAGCGACTCATTCACGGTTAAAACCGGAACTAACGTAAAGCTGAGCCTTATCAACACGGGTATGACAATGATCCAGGCAACCCTCGCAGGCAAGGGACCTGACGTTGCCTTAATGGTATCCAAGGATCTGCCCGTTAACCTCGCAATGCGCGGAGCGCTGATGGATCTCTCAGATTACGATTTCAGCCAGCTTCGCAGTGAAACAGCAGAATCAGCCTGGACCTCGTTCTACTATAACGGCGGACTCTACGGAATTCCCGAAAGCGAGACCTTCCAGCTGCTATTCTACCGAACCGATATATTCGATGAATTAGGCCTTAAGGGCGCTCCCAACACTTGGGATGATTTCTACGATTATATGGAAATTATTCAGAAGAATAACTTCTCGGTCGGCGTTATGGAAATCGATGGCACCAACTACGGTGTATCCGCCGGTATCGACGTTTTCTCAATGTTCCTTTACCAGAACGGCGGTCGCTTCTATAACGATAAACTTGATAAGACCCTGTTTGATACAGAGGTCGCATACCAGGCGTTCAAGCAATGGGTAAACCTTTATGACACCTATGGACTTGACCGCAGCTTCAGCTTCTATAACGTATTCCGCAGCGGCGAGATGCCGATGGCTTTGCAGGGCTACGGCGCATATAACCAGCTTATGGCAGCC
>JAZOPP010000037.1:0-6480 GCA_045655625.1 Acutalibacteraceae bacterium | reverse complement strand
AACGTGCTTATTTGCAATCTGAGAAATATGGATAAGACCATCGATTCCCGGAATGATGCGGGCGAATGCACCGTAAGCGGTCATGCTGACAACGGTTGCGGTAACAACGGAGCCCTCCTCATAATTCTGGGTAAGTATAGTCCAGGGGTTTTCATCGGCCTTCTTATAGCCGAGGGAGATCTTTTTCTTCTCAGCATCGAGAGCCTTAACGTAAACCTCGATCTCATCGCCAACCGAAACAACCTCAGAGGGATGCTTAATGCGCTGCCAGGAAAGCTCAGAAATGTGAACCATTCCATCAACACCGCCGATATCAACGAATGCGCCGTAGCCGGTAAGACTCTTAACAACGCCGTTGAACTTATCGCCAACTGCAATGGTCTCCCAAAGCTTGGAAACCTGCTCTTTGCGCTGCTCGCGAAGTACGCTGCGGATAGAACCAACAGCACGGCGGCCGCGACCAATCTCGATAATGCGGAAGGAAACTTCCTTGCCCTTAAGGTCCTCTAAAGCCTCGCCGCGGGTTGCGGTTGCCTGGCTTGCGGGGATGAAGATTCTTGCGCCATCAGTTGCAGCCATAACGCCGCCCTTGATAACGTCGGTAACGGTTCCGGTGAGAACCTCGCCCGACTCCTTAGCGTTAACTACCTTATCCCAACCTGCGATAGCATCATAACGACGCTTGGAAAGCATTGCAGTACCTTCCTGGTCGTTTGTGCGCATGATGATGAGATCAAGAACGTCGCCTACCTTTACTGCTGCAGTAAGGTCAATATTAGAGTCATAGGAATATTCGTCTGCCGGTATATATCCAGTAAGACCTCTGCCGATATCTACTAAGATTTCGGTCGGCTTAACGGCCAATACTTCACCTTTAACTTTCTGATCGGAGTTAAGACTGTTAAGGGATTCCTCAAAAGCCTCCTCATCGGTCATTTCTTCGAAACTCTTGCGAACAGCTTCTTTTTCCTCGGCCTGTTCAACCGGTTGTAAAATTTCTTCCATGGTTACAATAACCTCCTTTATAATGCCTGCCGGAGTTGATGCGCCGGCAACGACACCGATTCGCTCACAGTTGCGAAGGGCTTCAAAATCAATGCCATCTTTAGTTTCAGTGAAGATGGTATTGCTGCAATATTTGCTGCAAACATCAACGAGCTTGGCGGTGTTGGAGCTGTGTTTGCCACCAACTACAACCATAGCATCGCTGCTTGCCGCAAGGGACGCCGCCTCGTTCTGGCGGTCGGCTGTCGCACAACATATTGTATCAAAAATCAAAGCGTTTGTATATACCTTTTTTAATTTTTTTTTGCATTTTTCGAATATTTCTTTATTAAAAGTGGTCTGTGAGACTACAGCGACCCCACGTTTTTGCAAATCTTCGTGATTTTCGATTAAATTATCAAGCTCGTTTTCATTACTAAATACATAATATTCACCATCGGTGTGCCCTATTATGCCGAGCACCTCTTGATGTGCAGGATCGCCTGCTATAAGCACAGGACCTTCAGCCGATGATACTATTTTATGAATTTTGGAAACAAAAGGACAGGTTGCATCTGCCACCTCAACACCACGGGCTGCAGTGGCTTCGTAAACCTCGCGAGCAACACCGTGAGAACGGATTACAAGGGTCTCATTTTCCCCCACCTCATCTGGTGAGGAAACGATGCGCACGCCGCGTTTCTTTAAACTGTCAACAAGCTGGCGGTTATGGATAATCTCACCCAAGGTGCAAACTTTTTTACCCTCGGCGAGCAGCTCCTCTACCATATTGACGGCGCGATTAACGCCAAAGCAAAAGCCTGCCGTTTTTGCAAGTGTTATTTTCAAAATTTCAGCTCCCATAAATCGGTTATAGCCGTGTGTATTTTTTCGCAAACCTGCGGTATTTGCTCTTTTGAGAGCTTGCCCTCACAAAGTTCAGTTGCAGGAATGGGCTCACCAAAACGCAGGGTTACCTTTCTCAGCGGATAGGTTTTTCCCTGCTTATAGATGGAAACGGGCAGCACGTCCGCACCGGTTTTAACCGTTACGAATGCAACACCGGGTTTCACCTCTCGCGGCGGCTTACAATCGCGATAACGGGTGCCCTCGGGGAAAATACCCAAAACCTTACCATCTTTAACGATTTTGCAGGCGGTGCGTATTGCTGCGAGGTCGTTATTGCCTCTATCTACGGGAAAAGCGCCCATTGATCTGAACACCCAAGCAAGAAAACGATTTTTAAAAAGCTCTTTTTTCGCCATAAAGCAAATGGCTCGCGGGCAAAGCGCCACAAGTAAAACCAGATCGAGCATTGAAGTGTGGTTGCAGCAAAGCACAAACGTACCCTCCTTGGGAACATTTTCTTTGCCGACACACTTTATTCTAAACATCAGTCTTGCTATGGGAATAACAATAATTCTAACTGTTCTATAGAAGACAGACATTACATAACTTCCTTTAATTTTTCACTAATTATGGATTCGATAAGTGCAACAGATTCCTCGAATTCATTTCCGCTGGTATCCGCAAGGATAGACTCGGGTGCGGGTTTCAAGGGGGCTACTGCTCTGTGGGAATCGTTATAGTCGCGGGTTTTGATATCAGCGAGAACGTCATCATAGTTAACGTCCATTCCCTTTTCCTTGAGTTCCTTGAAACGGCGATCAGCACGATCCTCTGCCGAGGCGGTGAGGAATATTTTTATATGAGCATCGGGCAGAACAACAGTGCCTATATCTCTGCCATCCATAATTACGTTGTTTTCCGCAGCAAGACGACGCTGGGTATTAAGCAGATATGCTCTCACTGCAGGGATAGCTGAAACCGAGGATGCCAGCATAGAAACCTCGGGTGTGCGGATGCTGCCGGTAACGTCGGCGCCATCGAGCATCATTCTCTGCTCGCCGTCCACGAACTTTATGCCAACCGTTGTATTGCAAAGCATTTCTTCAATTTTCTCAGGTGTTTCCGCTGTGAGGCCGCAATTTGCTGCCTTGAGAGCAACGGTACGATAAAGCGCACCGGTATCCACATAGATATAGCCAAGTTTGCTTGCCACCTTGCGAGCTATGCTGCTTTTGCCTGCCCCTGCAGGTCCGTCAATTGCCACGTTAATCATAATTATCCCCCAAATTATATGTTGTTACCGGCCACAAATCCGGTTGAGAATGCGATTTGAAGATTAAAGCCGCCCGTGCAGGCATCAAGATCAAGAATCTCACCCGCAAACGATAGTCCCTCCACAATGCGCGAGCGCATAGTTTTAGGGTCAACCTCTGATAATGAGATTCCCCCTGCGGTGATTACCGCCTCCTCAATAGGTCGCAAAGACAGAACCGAAAGCTTTAAATCCTTAAGAACAGAAACTAAAGCCTCGCGTTGTTCGCGAGATATTTGGTTAACCTTGGTGCGTGCATCTATTTTCGATAACGAAACAATAATAGGTATCAGCTTTTTAGGCAGAAGTGCATCAAGGCTATTTATCAGGTCCTTGTTTATATTCTCGCTGAAATCGCGCTGAATACGCCTATCAAGCTCGTCCCGCGAAAGTGCAGGCTTTAGGTCAATATGGAAGGTGTATTTTTCGTTTTCTGTATCTGTAAGCTTTGCGGATGCAGAAAGCACCGTGGGACCCGAAATACCAAAATGGGTGAAAAGCAGTTCGCCAAAATCGGTGAATATAGGCTTTTTAGCCCCTTCTTTTGTTACCGCAACTCCAACGTTTTTAAGACTCAAACCCTGTGCCTTGGCAGGAAAACCCTCAAAGCACTCAACGCCAACCAACGATGGGCGTAGTTTTGTTACGGTGTGACCGAGTGCAGTTGCCATTTTATATCCATCACCCGTTGAACCGGTAGTTGGATAGGATAAACCACCCGTTGCCAGGATTACACCATCGCACTCGATGGTTTCATCCTCGGTTTTAACAGCCGCAACAGCACCGTCTTTAACTACTATATCGGTGGCTTTTACGATTTTGATTTCGGCGTTTTCGCGTGCAAAGGAAACAAGTGCATCAACAATATCGGATGACTTGTCCGACTGTGGAAAAACACGGTTGCCACGTTCGGTTTTAAGCGGCACTCCCCTGTTTTCGAAAAAAGTTTTAGTATCCTGCGCAGAAAAGGCAGAAAAGGCACTATATAAGAATTTGCCGTTTTTATTCACGGCGTTTATAAGACCGTTTAAATCGGTATCATTGGTCACGTTGCAGCGACCCTTGCCCGTTATCATAACCTTGCGGGCGGGTCTTGCGTTAGGCTCAATAACGGTTACGTTATGTCCGTTTTGGCCAGCAAAGCCTGCCGCCATAAGTCCTGCGGCACCGCCGCCGATAACAATTATCCTCTTACCCATAAATTTATCTCTTTATCAGTTTTGATACTTTTTTGTGCAGCTTGAAATAATACCAATTGGAAACGCTCTTGATGGCATAATCATAAACGAGGAAAACGAAATTAGCCAGCACAAGCATTGCTGCAATTACATACTTTTTAACCTCACCATCAAACATGCCGATGCCCATCACACCCGTAAGGATATAATAAACAGCAAGCACGGAGGCGTTGAAATATAAAAGTTTTATAAGGAACTTGAGCAGCTTTATTTTCATTTTCTCAAGCGGAACCTTTATTATCGGATAGCATCCAAAAAGGAACACGAAAAACAGTGCCGCTTCAGGCTCAGCCACAAGCATAGAAATAACGGCCGCCGCAACGTAGGAAAATATCGCCCACTTAACGCCGATTTCAATTACCGTGACCATAACGAACATACCTGCCAGTGCAGGCACGGAATATGTAAGCGTAGGAACATAGGACACCAGCATGGTTACAACTGCGAGTGCACTCATAACCGCGCCGAAGGTCAAATATCCTGTTTTCTTCATATTATCACCTAAAAATTAAATTAACAGCAACGGATAAGGTCGCCACCCATGCACTCACAGCAGCAATCAGCGCAGATGAGTCCCTGGCAGACATCACAGCCGCTGCAACCACCCATATTTGCTGAAGAACCGTAAGGATTCTGGTAGCCGCCACGAGTCTGCTGTTGGATGCGATTAAACGCCATACGATATTCAGGATTAGAGGGATCCATTCGGCAAGCAGTTGCAAAATCGCTATATGCGCCATCAAACCAGCCGCGCTTATAGAGCACGGAGCCGTTAAGGAAATACCATTCGGCGTTTCTGCGGTCGCTCGGAACACCGTCAAGCAGTTCCTGAGCCTCCTCTATTCTTCCCTGAGTGATAAGGTTGCGAATATCGGGGAAAGAAGAATTGGTGCCATAGGGGTTACCATAAGGATTGCCGCCATAAGTGTTGCCCGAAGCCTTTTTCTTGCCCTTACCCTTGCGCTCATTCATTATCTCATCATAAGCATCATTAAGTTCCTGCATCTTTTCGGTTGCAAGATCAGAAAGCGGATTATCCTGATAATTATCGGGATGATATTTGCGAGCAAGCGCACGATATGCAGCTTTTATCTCATCATCTGTGGCGTTTCTGCTAACGCCTAAAACTTCATACGGATCTCTCATTATTTAAACTCCTTTTATAAGTATCCTCTAAACCCATATAGATTATGTTTCCGAGTATATTTTTAAACTGACGAATATTTATCAGTTCAAATGCATTTATCGATTCGTGGATGCACATATAGATATTGCGCTCTGCGCGCTCGGCACCATCCCCATAGCTGATAAGCGGGTTATATCTCCCCTTTTTCTTATCATCATCGAGGTCGCTTCGAGCATCCGCAAGATAGATATATCTGCCAAGACAATAACCAAGGCGCTCCAAAACGCGTTTTTCTTTTTCATCCTGCGAGCAAAGCGGGAAAATCTTGGATAACACTTCGCTTGTTGGAGCAGCGGCGGCATCCATATCCTGCACGTTATCTTTCTCAAGCTGCGATTGTTTGGTTATATAATCTTTTACCGCTTCTTCAATATGTGGATAATCGGCAGCCGCCTTTTTATGCGCACGGCGGAACAAAAGCGATAAAAAGCGATAGAAAAGTTTTTTTATGCCTCGCTCATCCTCCACATTATCACGAATATTATAATACACCATAATAACCGAAGCCGCCGATGGCATTGCAAGCAGTTCCTCACTGCCTTTACAGTATATGCATTTTTTAAGCGGGTTGCAAACGCATCTGCCCTTATCGAGCAAACAGGTATCCTGCGCGAGCGACATATTAAGCAATGCTAAAAATGTGAAATCATAGCTTAAGGTAAAGCGGGTTAAAAAGCCGTAGCGCTTACCCATTTGTTTGCAAAGCGAGCAATATATAGCTTTATACATTTCATATTCTTTAATACGAAGTTCGGGTTTATATGCCTTGATATAGCCTAACAACTATAGCCCTCCTTACCTTGCTATTTTAACGCCTAAAGTGGTTTTATTAGTGAATAATGTGTTAATTTAGAAGCGGCTTTAAGAACTGACCTGTATACGAACCATCAACATTTGCCACCTCTTCGGGT
>JAZOPP010000036.1:0-9435 GCA_045655625.1 Acutalibacteraceae bacterium | reverse complement strand
CTTTTCTTGTACAGCAGGAACATAGTTAGGGTCAATCTTAACAACATTATAATTGCCATTTCTTTTGCCCTTAAGGATTTCAAGGGCTTCTGCTGAATAACCGGGAGCAATAATACCGTCAGAAACTTCACGCTTGATAAGCAGAGCGGTTGTAACGTCGCAAACGTCTGAGAGTGCTACCCAGTCACCGAACGAACACATTCTATCGGTTCCGCGTGCACGAGCATAAGCGCAAGCGAGCGGAGAATCGTCAAGACCCTCAATATCATCAACAAAGCAAGCCTTTTTAAGCTTATCGGAAAGCGGAATGCCAACTGCAGCCGAGGTGGGACTTACGTGCTTAAAAGAAGTAACTGCAGGTAAACCTAAAGCCTCTTTGAGTTCCTTGACGAGCTGCCAGGAATTAAAGGCATCCAGGAAATTGATATAACCGGGTTTGCCGGATAAAATCTTTATGGGCAGATCGCTGCCATCATGCATAAAGATCTTAGAGGGCTTTTGATTGGGGTTGCAACCATATTTGAGTTCTATATCTTTCATTTCGCTACTCCTTAAACATTTTTATTAACAATTCTGGAATCGTATTTGCCGGTTTCCAAGTCGATATATCTTACGAAGAGAGAAACCTTATTATCGCTGTTGAGATTCTTCCAGATGATATCGGTAAGAGTGTCGATATCAACATCGGGAAGAGTGAGTGTTTTGGGCTCGCCCTCAAAGCTCGGAAGCGGGTTGCCATCGCACTTATACGTATGGATAAACTTTGCCTTTCCTGCAAGCGGATTAGAATATGCAAAGGTGTATCTCTGGCAGGAAGAGCCATCGCCCTCTGCGGATTTTAAGATGGACATCGCATAGTTCATATCGCCGTTTTCAAGACGGATAATGCCGGAAATTCTGGGAGTAAAGTTGGGCATATCGTCCTCAAATTCACGGGTGCGCAGAGCCTGCTCAAAGGTCATCTGTCTGTGCATAAGCTCATAGATAGTATCGGTCTGGTCACCGTTTGTAACTATGGTCTTGTTGCCGAGCACTCTAACCGGCGCATAGATGATGAGGTGCGGATCGGTCATCTTAGACTCGTCAAAAGCCTGAGTTCTGATACCCTCGCCATCCTCAACAAATACGCGGTTGCGGCTGTTTTCGCTGCGACCCATAATAAAATATGCGGTTACAGCCTTTTTGCCGTCAGCGCCTTTACCAATGATTATGCCTCTGCCGTGATAGGCTAAGGAATTAAGTTCGTTTTCAAGAGTTTTGATTTCCATACGTATGCCCTCCGATTTATTTAATATAGGTTTTACCGTTCTTGACGGTTATTCTTTCATCACATAAAAGTTGAACTGCCTTAGGAAGCAGCTTCCACTCAGCCTGTTCCATTATTCTGCGTTGGAGCGTTTCGGGTGTGTCATCATCCAAAACTTCAACCGCTTTTTGCAGGATTATCGGACCGCCATCGCATTCTGCTGTTACAAAATGCACGGTTGCGCCCGAAACCTTTACGCCCTTTTTGAGAGCCTCCTCGTGAACGCGAAGTCCATAATAGCCCTTGCCGCAAAATGACGGAATAAGCGCAGGATGAACGTTAACCATCTTATTGGGGAACGCATCGCAAACTGCATCGCCCAAAATAGTCATAAAGCCTGCATAAACGATAACGTCAGCCTTTTCTTCAAGCAATAAAGCCAGCATATCCTCGCTGTATTTTTCGGCGCTATCATAATCCTTACGGATAAGCGTTCTGGTTTTTATTCCATTGTTCTGAGCACGAACAAGCGCATAGGCATCTGCCTTAGAAGCAATAACACAACTGATTTTTCCACAGCCGAGTTCTCCCCTCTTTTCGGCATCTATAAGTGCCTGCAGGTTTGTTCCGCCGCCCGAGGTTAATACCACAACGTTTTTAGTATTACTCAATGATAACACCCTCGTCACTTTCTATAACAGAGCCGATTACGTAAGCGTCCTCGCCGTTAGCCTTTAAAACCTCGATAGCTTTATCGGCGTCCTCCTTGGCAACAACAATGCTCATGCCAACGCCCATATTATATGTATTAAACATATCGCGCTCGGAAATGCCGCCTACCTTCTGAATAAGGTTGAATATCGGCAGAATCTTAAGAGCGGATTTATCAACCTTAACGGAATAACCCTTAGGTAAGCTTCTCGGAATATTTTCATAGAAGCCGCCACCGGTTATATGAGAAATGGCGTGAACCTTAACCTGCTCCAAAAGAGCAAGAACGGGCTTAACATAAATTCTTGTGGGAGTGAGCAAAGCCTCGCCTAAGGTCTTGCCTCCAAGCTCATCCTTATATGCGGTAAGATCGCAATTTTCAATATCAAACACCTTGCGGACAAGCGAGAAGCCATTAGAATGAACGCCGGTTGAAGGCAGGGCAATAACAACGTCGCCAGCTGCAACGGTCTTATTATCAAGAATTTTCTTTTTATCAACGATACCAACGGCAAAGCCAGCAAGATCATAATCATCTACGGGCATCATTCCCGGATGTTCAGCAGTTTCACCACCGATAAGTGCTGCTCCGGACTGAACGCAACCCTCACAAACACCACTAACGATAGCCGATATCTTTTCGGGAACATTCTTGCCGCAAGCAATGTAATCGAGGAAAAATAACGGTCTTGCGCCGCAGCAAATGATATCGTTAACGCACATTGCTACAGCGTCGACACCGATGGTATCATGCTTATCCATAAGGATGGCAAGCTTTACCTTAGTGCCGCAACCATCGGTTCCGCTTACTAAAACGGGCTCTTCCATACCCGCCATGGGCAAACCAAAACAACCACCAAAGCCGCCAACATCATCAAGGCAACCTTCATTACGGGTTCTGGCTATGTGTTTTTTCATAAGTTCTACAGCTTTATAGCCTGCGGTAATATCAACGCCTGCTGCTGCATAGGCTTCGGATCTGGAGTTATTATGCATAGTTATTATTCCTTTCCGTTCCAGCAATAGGTGCAGAGATTTTCTTCATCAATACCTATCGCCTCTATAATGCCCTTGAGGGACTGAAATTCCAAAGATGCGAAATTGAGTTTTTCGCAAATAGTCTCGCGAAGTTTTCTGCCGCGCTCGGTATTAGCATCGCAGTATTCTTCAATATAATTGAAGCCTTCCTCCCCTTCAAGCTCTACGATGGTGCGACGGGCAATAAGGTCCATATCGCTGGTGGAGCGGGAGAAATTAAGATATTTGCAACCGTACATAATCGGAGGACAAGCCGAACGCATATGAACCGATTTTGCTCCGTTAGAATACAGGAAATCTACCGTTTCTTTAAGCTGCGTTCCGCGAACAATTGAATCATCGACAAACAACAGATTCTTATCCTTTATTAACTCGTGCACGGGAATTTGCTTCATTTTTGCAATTCGCTGACGTTCACTCTGCTTGGTAGGCATAAAACTGCGTGACCAAGTAGGTGTGTATTTTATAAATGCGCGTGAGAACGGCAAGCGGCTCATATTAGCATATCCGATAGCATGAGGAGTACCCGAATCGGGAACGCCGCCAACGTAATCAATATCGGCCGTTCTACCTGCTTCTTCATCACTACGGGCAAGTATGGTTCCGTTGCGATAACGCATCATCTCAACGTTAACACCTTCATAGGTTGCAGTTGGGAAACCATAATAGCTCCAGAGAAAAGCGCACATACGCATTTTCTTGCCGGGGGGAACCAACTGAGTCCACCCATCAGCAGTTATTTCAACAATTTCACCGGGACCCAATTCTTTTTCATCATCATAATCAAGCTTTTTATAGGCGAAATCTTCAAAAGAAACAGCATAGCCGTTATCGTTTTTACCGATGCGAACAGGTATTCTGCCAAACAGGTCGCGTGCCGCTATAAGCTTACCTTCATTGGTGAGGATAAGTATGTTAGCGGTTCCCTCTATTTGTTCTTGAGCAAAACGAATACCCTCGGCAAATGTTTTCTTCTGGCTGATAAGGGCGGCAATTAGTTCAGTTGCGTTTACCGCACCACTTGTCATACCGTTGAAATGACCGTTATTTTCGGTAAAATAGCGCTCAATAAGCTCCTCGGAGTTATTAACAACACCGATTGTGCAAATGGCGAAAGCACCAAGTGTTGACGTGATAATAAGCGGCTGAGGATAATAATCGCTTATGCAGCCAATGGCTGCTTTACCCTTCATTTCATCAAAAATATCATCAAACTTTGTTCTAAAAAGCGAGTTTTGAATGTTGTGTATTTCTCGCTGAAGACCGATTTCGGAATCGTATGCCGCAACACCTGCGCGATGTGTTCCAAGATGCGAATGATAGTCAGTTCCAAAGAAAACATCGGAAATCGCATCCGTCTTGCAGACAGCGCCAAAAAATCCTCCCATTAAGATAACCTCCGTAGTGTCAACTAAAAAAATTATGCCTTAAACTCAGCGCAAATCTTAGCGTCTTTTTCAAGAACTGCCTTTGCATCAGATGCTCGTTTATCATCGAGCTTTTTTGCTAAATCTTCATCGCTGAGGGCAAGAATCTGCGCAGCAAGCAGCGCTGCATTTCCACCACCGTTAATTGCAACGGTAGCAACAGGAATGCCGGTGGGCATCTGAACGGTTGAAAGCAATGCATCCATACCGTCAAGATTAGAGGATTTGCAAGGAATTCCGATAACCGGAAGCGTTGTATTAGCGGCAATTGCACCAGCTAAATGCGCAGCCATACCTGCTGCCGCAATAATGACGCCGAATCCATTTTTTTTAGCGTTTATTGTGAATTCGCGTGCTTCCACAGGGGTTCTGTGTGCAGAAAAAACGTGCACCTCATATTCAATTCCAAAGCTATCCAGCATATCTGTGGCTTTTCTAATAATGGGCAGATCACTATCGCTACCCATAACAATTCCAACTTTTTTCATAAGAAATCCTCCGTATATAAAAACAAACGGGCACACTTTTTTTGAAAGTGTGCCCAGACGGTCGGCTTATAATGCTTAGTTTCTATTCCCATGTGGTATATCCACTTATCCGTCAGTCATAGAAACGCATAATACCTATAGATTTTATCATCAAATAAAATCTATGTCAAGGCACTTAACCATGTTATTTAATTGAAGTATTACTATCCTTTTGAATAACGTCGTGAGCGCCGCCCTCGACGATACTTGTAGCCGAAACAAGGGTAAGCTTTGCCTTTTCCTGAAGTTCAGGAATAGTAAGAGCACCACAGTTGCACATAGTGGAACGAACCTTGCTCAACGAGATAGCAACGTTATCCTTTAAGCTACCTGCATACGGTACGTAAGAATCAACACCCTCTTCGAAGGAAAGTTTCTTATCGCCGCCGAGGTCATAACGCTGCCAGTTACGAGCACGGGCAGAGCCCTCGCCCCAATATTCTTTATAATAGGTGCCACCAATGCTAACTCGTGTAGTCGGACTCTCATCAAAACGAGCAAAGTAACGACCGAGCATTACGAAATCAGCGCCCATAGCAAGTGCTAAAGTAATATGATGGTCATAAACGATACCACCATCGGAGCAAACAGGAACGTAGATACCGGTTTCTTCAAAATAACGATCACGTTCTGCACATACCTCGATAAGAGCGGTAGCCTGTCCACGGCCGATACCCTTAGTCTCACGGGTGATGCAAATAGATCCGCCGCCGATACCAACCTTAATAAAGTCAGCACCGCAATCAGCCAAGAAACGGAATCCCTCGGCATCAACAACGTTACCTGCACCAACCTTAACAGAATCGCCATAGTGCTCGCGAATCCATTCGATGGTGAGCTTCTGCCACTCAGAGAAGCCCTCGGAGGAGTCGATGCACAGAACGTCTGCGCCTGCCTCTACAAGAGCGGGAACACGCTCGGCATAGTCGCGGGTGTTGATGCCAGCCCCAACAACATAGCGCTTAGAAGCGTCAAGCAGTTCGTTGGGATTCTGCTTGTGCATATCATAGTCCTTGCGGAAAACGAAATAGCAAAGTCTCTGATCATCGCTAACGATGGGGAGAGAATTAAGCTTGTTATCCCAAATAATATCGTTAGCTTCTTTAAGGGTGGTTCCCTCTTTTGCCCAAATGAGTTTCTCAAAGGGAGTCATAAATTCGCTAACCTTAAGGTCGGGAGACATACGACTAACGCGATAATCTCTGCCGGTTACGATACCGAGAAGCTTACCATCAGCGGTGCCATCCTCGGTTATAGCGATGGTGGAATGACCCTTTTCCTTGCTGAGAGCGATAACGTCAGCTAAGGTTGCATCGGGACGGAGATTGGAATCACTCTTAACAAATCCTGCCTTATAGCTCTTTGCGCGCTTAACCATTGCAGCTTCATCCTCAACCGACTGAGAACCATAAATAAAGGAAACACCACCCTCGGTTGCAAGGGCTACCGCTAAACGGTCACCCGATACCGACTGCATAATAGCCGAAACCATCGGTATATTCATTGTGATAGCAGACTGCTCACCCTTCTTATATCTAACAAGAGGGGTCTTAAGCGAAACGTTTGCAGGAACGCATTCGCTGGAAGAATATCCCGGGATAAGAAGATATTCGTTAAAAGTGTGTGAAGGTTCGTTAATAAAAGTTGCCATTTTTTTCTCTCCTCTTTATTACTTCGCTTTAGTTTCACAATAAATGCAGCGATAAATTTTATTTTCTTTATCGGTGAGTTTGAAGATATGGTCTATCTCCTGCTCAACCGAGGTTATACAACGTGGGTTCTTGCAATAAACAACGTTTTTAAGTTGTTCGGGCAAGCAACAATTTCTTTTTTCTATGATCACGCCGCCTTTGATAATATTTATGGTAGCGGCGGGATCAACGAATCCGATAACGTCAAAATCTACAGGTACATCGCCATCGATTTTGATAATATCTTTTTTACCAAGTTTTTTGCTTGGCACATTCTTGATTATGGCGATAGGGCAATCCAACCTTTCAAGTTCTAAAAGCTTAAAAATGGTCATACCCTTACCGGCTTCGATATGATCGATAACGGTGCCGTTTAAGATAGAATCAACCTTCATATCTTCGCCTCCTCAAGAAGTTTTAATATGAGCGCCATTCTCATATATTTTCCGTTAAGCACCTGTTTGAAATAGCAGGCTCGCGGATCATCATCAACCGCCACGCTGATTTCGTTAACACGCGGAAGCGGATGCATTACCGAAAGATCGCTCTTTGCAGAGGCGAGCTTCTCGGTATCGAGAATGTAGCTATCTTTCAGTCGCAGGTAATCCTCTTCATTGAAGAAGCGCTCGCGCTGAACTCTGGTCATATAAAGGATATCGAGAGACGGCATTGCCTCCTCAAGACTTTCGGTCTCAACGTATGGAATATTATTTCTATCAAGGACATCCTTTTTAACGTAACCTGGAAGCTTCAGTTCATTTGGAGAAATCAAAACTACCTTTATTCCGCTGTAACGCGACATTGCGTTTATAAGCGAATGAACGGTTCGACCAAATTTAAGGTCACCGCAGAAGCCGATAGTGAGATCGGTAAATCTTCCCTTTTCACGATGGATAGTTAGCAAATCTGCCAGCGTCTGTGTGGGATGATTGTGTCCGCCATCTCCTGCATTTATAACGGGGATGGTTGCACTCTTGGATGCAACGTACGGTGCACCCTCTTTAGGATGACGCATTGCGATAATATCTGCATAGCAGCTTATTGTCTTAGCGGTATCGGATACGCTCTCGCCCTTGGCGGCAGAAGAACTGTTGGATTCGGAGAATCCGATTACGTTACCGCCGAGCTCATACATAGCAGCCTCGAAGCTTAAGCGAGTGCGTGTGGACGGCTCGAAAAATAGTGTTGCAAGCTTTTTGCCCTTGCACTTTTCGCTATACTTTTGCGGATTATCAATTATATCGCACGCCGTTGCAATTAGCTCCTCTATTTCGGTAACCGACAGATCTAAAATGTCGATAAGACTTCTCATAGAAAACGCTTCCTTTCTAAAGTTTTTTTGGAAAGCTTATTCATTTGCACCGTTAACCTCAAGATATTTCTTTATGCGGTCAACGTTTTCACGGTTAGCTTCATCTTCTTCGAGATACTCGATAATGTCATAAACGTCAACAACCGAGTAAACCGGGAAACCGAACTCTTCGCCAACCTCTGCCATTGCAGATTTATCGGTTTGACCTTTTTCTTTACGGTCAACCATAACGAAGGTTGCGGCAACCTTGGTGCCCTCAAGGCTTGACAGTATTGCCATGCTCTCGCGAATGGCGGTGCCTGCAGTGATAACGTCCTCAACAATAACGATTTCATCGCCTGCCTGCGGCTTAAAGCCAACAAACACGCCGCCCTCGCCGTGGTCTTTTTCTTCCTTGCGGTTGAAGAAGAACGGAATATCGAGTCCTTCCTTAGAAAGAGCAACAGCTACCGAAACTGCAATTGGGATACCCTTATAGGCAGGTCCATAAAGCACAGTCTTTTTGTTGCCAACCTTTTCGAAATACGCCTTGGCGTAGAACTCGCCGAGTTTAGAAATCTGTTCACCGATCTTGATATCACCGGCATTTATAAAGTAGGATATTTTTCTGCCGCTCTTGGCAGTAAAATCACCGAATTTTAAATCTCCGGCGCCCTCTAAAAACTGAATAAATTCTCTTTTATAATTTTCCATCTCAAAGCCCTCACTATTTAGTCAACAAATTCGTTTATGCAACGCTCATATGCGGCAACCGGATCCTCAGCTGCAGTGATCGGGCGACCAACTACTATATAGTCAGAACCTATCTTCTTGGCCTCAGCAGGCGTCATTACGCGCTTTTGGTCACCAATATCACCATCAGCAAAGCGAACACCGGGGGTTACTGTGAGGAAATCATTTCCGCAGGTTTCGTGAACCTTGCCTGCCTCAAGCGGTGAGCAAACAACGCCGTCAAGTCCTGCTTTTTTAGCGCAGGCAGCATAATGCATAACAACCTTGTCGATAGGCTCTTTTATAAGCAGATCATTTTCCATGCTTTCCTGATCGGTAGAGGTGAGCTGGGTAACGGCTATAAGTAACGGACGAGTTCCATCGGCTCTGGTCAGTCCCTCGATAGCAGCCTCCATCATGCGAACGGTTCCGCCTGCGTGCAGGTTGCAAAGGTCAACGTCAAGATTCGATAAAACGCTCATAGCTTTTTTAACTGTGTTGGGAATATCGTGGAGTTTTAAATCGAGGAATATTTTATGACCTCGCTTTTTGATCTCTCGAACAATCTGCGGACCTTCGGCATAAAAAAGTTCCATTCCGATTTTAACAAACGGTTTTCTGCCGGTGAACTTATCAAGAAACTCAAAGGTTTTTGCAGCACTTGAAAAGTCGCAAGCGATAATTACATCCTTACCCATTATCTAACGCCTCCTATAATCTCACTTAAATTCTTAATTCCGTATTTATCCATTACACCCGGCAGATCCCGGAT
>JAZOPP010000035.1:0-4194 GCA_045655625.1 Acutalibacteraceae bacterium | reverse complement strand
CGGAAGGCAACCTCCCTTCCTGCAAAGGCGGCAAGTCCGAGCCGCAGCGCCTGCTCGGCGCGAAGCTTTTCTTCGCCCTCGGCTTCGGCTATGATTTTGAGCATCTTATCGGTGAAAATACCCTTTAGTGTTTGCTCGTTTCTGATAAGCTCAAGGTTCTCGCTCGGGTAGGTGCGGTCCTTTATCCGCAAATGAAAAACAGCATCCTCAAGAGCGGTTTTAAGCAGTGGCAAATTTGGTCGGAAATCGCATTCACCCGTGAGTATTATCTTCACCATATCGCGTTCATATGGCGATAATTCATCACGCAGCAGTCGCTCGAGTGCGGCATTATCCGCAAGAAGCGAAACCTCGATTTCCATTTCGCGGCACACCCTGCGTGCAAGCGGCACAAAATCGAGCTCGGCACCGCCCTTATAAAGAGTTCCCGCCAGCACTCCGCGGTCGCCCGTCTCATCAAATCCCAGCGGCTCTAAACTGCCCGAATAAGCAAAGCTCACCCGCCCTGCGCGGCAAACGCCGCTCGGTGCGTGGGTGTGTCCGAGCGCCACGTAATCCATTTCCGTGGCGGCAATTTTTTGCTCGCGCAGCGGGTTATACGGCCCGCCCGCGGTATCGCCGTGCATAAGCAAAATATTGATTTTCTCATCCTGCGGCGCAGTCGGCAGGGTGAAAGAATCCTCGAACGGATGGCAAAAGGATAACCCGAAAACGCGGAAATTATCCCCCTCGAAGCAGCCGTCTTCTCTGAATATATGAACGTTTTTGCCCCAATCCTTCATATAGGGTGAGGAGGGTGTGAGATAATCGTGGTTGCCCGCTACTATAAAAATTTCAGTATCTTCCAGCTCGGCGAGATAATCCATAGCCACCTGAACTGAATCGGCATTTGGGCAGGGGGTGTCAAAAAGGTCGCCTGCTATCAGCAAAACGTCCGTGTTTTGCTCGCGGCAGCAAAGCGTTACGGCACGCAAAGAGTGCAGAACCTCCGCCGCACGGGCGGCAGCCTTATCGCCCAGCGAGGAATGCGAAGCGCCTATGTGAATATCAGCGCAATGAACAATTCTAAGCGGCACACGATCACCTCTTTTTCGTTTTTATCTAAAATAATTTTAACACCGCGGTATCTAATTGGCAAGAAATTATTGCCTAAAACGGATTATTAGTATATAATTAAACTGAGATAATATGTTTGGAGTGAGAATATGGATGTTCGCGTAGGCGATATTCTCAAAATGAAGAAAAAACACCCCTGCGGAAGCGATAGCTTTTCGGTGCTGCGTGTCGGCATGGATTTTAAAATCCGTTGCACGGGCTGCGGTCACGAGGTTATGGTGCCTAGATCCAAGGTGGAAAAGAACATAAAACGCATAGAGAGGGAAGAAGAAAATGTTTGATAAGTTAAAAGCGGTTGAAAAGCGCTTTGAAGAAATAGGCGAAATGCTTATGGACCCTGCCGTTGTTTCGGATCAGGAGCAGTATAAAAAGCTGATGAAGGAGCATAAGCAGCTAACCCCCGTGGTTGAAAAATTCCGCGAGTATTCTGCGGCAAAAACCGCCGAGGAAGAAGCACTTATGCTGCTTGAGGACAGCTCGCTCGATAAGGATTTTAAGGAGCTTGCAGAGGAGGAACTTCGCGAGGCAAAGCGCGTGCAGGAAACCTGCGCGGAGGAGCTTAAAATCCTCCTGCTCCCGCGCGACCCCAACGATGATAAAAACGTAATAATCGAAATCCGCGGCGGCGCAGGCGGCGAGGAGGCAGCACTCTTTGCAGGCAGTCTTATGCGTATGTATTCAATGTATGCCGAGTCCAAGCGCTGGAAGATAGAAATAATGGGCGGCAACGAAACCGAGCTCGGCGGCTGGAAAGAAGTCAGCTTCATGATCGAGGGCGAGGGCGCATATTCACGCTTTAAGTATGAGAGCGGCGTTCACCGCGTTCAGCGCGTGCCCGAAACCGAAACCTCCGGCCGAATCCACACCTCCACCGTTACCGTTGCGGTTCTGCCCGAAGCAGAGGACGTTGAGGTTGAGATTAACCCTGCCGACCTCCAGATAGACACCTATCGTGCAGGCGGCGCAGGCGGTCAGCACGTTAACAAAACCGAATCCGCCATCCGCATAACCCACCTGCCCACAGGTCTTGTGGTTGAATGTCAGGATGAGCGCAGCCAGCACAAAAACAAGGATAAGGCAATGAAGGTGCTTCGCTCCCGTTTATATGAGCGTATGCTCTCGGAGCAGACCGAGGCAATAGCATCCGACCGTCGCAGTCAGGTAGGCACGGGTGACCGCAGCGAGCGTATCCGCACCTATAACTACCCGCAGGGCAGAGTAACCGACCATAGAATCGGTCTCACCCTCTATAAAATCGAACAGATTCTAAACGGCGATTTAGATGAGATAATCGATTCGCTGATTACCTTCTATCGCGCCGAAATGCTGAAGGCAGAGAACGAATAATGATAACAAAACGCCTGCCCGATAATAGCTCGGGCATTGAGGAAGCCGCCTCTATTTTAGCGGGCGGCGGAATAGTGGCAATTCCAACCGAAACGGTTTATGGTCTTGCCGCCAACGCATATGATGAAGAGGCAATAAAGCAGGTGTTTGCCGCAAAGGGTCGCCCGCAGGATAATCCGCTTATCGTTCACATAAGCGATATGGATATGCTAAAAGAGGTCGCGTGCGATATTCCAAAAACCGCATATCTTTTAGCCGAGCGCTTTTGGCCCGGTCCGCTCACCTTAGTTTTGCCGCGTGGTGATAAAATTCCGAGCTCTGTTTCGGCAGGGCTTTCTACCGTTGCGGTGCGTATGCCCTCGCATCCCGTTGCACATAATATAATAAAGGCTTCGGCTCTGCCGCTCGCGGCACCCTCGGCAAACGCTTCGGGCTCTCCCAGCCCCACCACCGCCGAGCACGTAATAGCCGACCTTGACGGAAAAATCGATGCAGTTATGCTGTCGGGCAGCTGCGCCGTGGGGGTTGAATCCACGGTGCTCACCCTCTGCACCGAGCCGCCGAGGCTTTTGCGCCCGGGCGGAGTAACCGCCGAGCAGCTGCGCGAGCTGTTGCCCGACCTCGTGATAGATAAAGCGGTGCTCGCAGAGCCCGAAAAGGATAAACCCGTTGCAAGCCCCGGCATGAAATATAAGCACTATTCGCCCCGTTGCCGTGTGATTATGGTTGAGGGAGAGGGCTTTGCCGATTTCGTAAATCGAAAGGGTGATTGCGGTGCGCTCTGCTTTGCCGAGGAGGCGGATAAAATCTCCCGCCCCCACATAGTTTACGGCAAAAAAACCGACCCCGCCACACTCGCCGAGGGACTTTTCTCAGCATTGCGCGAAGTCGATAATCTCGGCGTTGATTTAATTTATGCCCACGCGCCGAAAAAGAGCGGCGTAGGTCTTGCAGTTTATAATCGCCTGATTCGTGCCGCAGGCTTTAACGTAGTTAATGCCGATTGCACCGTGATAGGTCTTACGGGACCCACGGGTGCAGGCAAATCAACCCTCGCAGCTCTCGCCGCAGAACGCGGCATAACCGTTATCGATTGTGATAAGGTTGCCCGCGAGGTTGCAAATAGCGGTGATTTGTTCCCGGCGCTAAAGGCGGATTTCGGCGAGGATATAATAAAAAACGGCACACTCGATAGAGCACTGCTCGCCGCGCGCGCGTTTGAGAACGCCCAAAAAACCGAGCGGCTTAATTCGATTATGCTGCCGCCCATCGTGGAGAAAATAAAATCAATGCTTATAGGCGGCATCGTGCTGCTCGATGCACCCACGCTTTTCGAGAGCGGGCTTGATTCCATCTGCAGCGCGGTTATCTGCGTAATAGCGGATAACGATACCCAAAAGCAGCGCATAATAGAGCGCGATAATTTAAGCGAGGAGGCGGCAAACGCCCGTCTTCGCGCCCGAAAAAGTGATGAATTTTTCCTCTCGCGTGCCGATTACGTGATTTATAACAACGGCAGCAGGGAAGACTTTGTAAAGCAGGCAGAAACACTTTTAAGCAATATAACGGAGGGAAAATAAATGGCAACTGCTAAAGAACTTAAAGAAAAGCTTTTCTTATCCCAAAAGAACGGTCGCCTCACGGCAGACGATAAAACCCTCGCCGCAGCCGATGCGTTTTGCGAGGATTATAAGTGGTTTTTGGATAACGCAAAAACCGAGCGCGAGGCGG
>JAZOPP010000034.1:0-8657 GCA_045655625.1 Acutalibacteraceae bacterium | reverse complement strand
CAACGCCCACAAGAATAGCCTTTTCTTTTTTATTAAGTCCCAAAATGAAACCTATCTCTTCATAAAGCTGGTCAACGTTATAGCCATATCCCTGCTGACCAAAGCCGCCGAAGCAGTTAAGATCCTGCCTTATCTGGCTGGCGGTCAGTCCCATTCGCTCTGCAAGCTCGCGTGAGGAAATGCGCTTGATACCTTCATTTATAAGTTCACCAAGAAAACGGTAATAACGGGGGAGACGCTTTATAACAAGATGCGAAATCGGTCTTGCTTTGTCCATTTTCAAATCTACCCTTTATATATAATAATGTGTCACTTCACCTATTATCCACTAAAATCAACGTTTTGTCAACAAACTCAAAAATTTTTTTAAAAAAGTATTGACAAACATATAGGTGTCTGATATATTATAAACAGTAATCATTCCTATTTATTTTTGAAGGGGGCGCTAAACGTGGCAAGATATTCAAAGCAACGAGAAGTTATAAACAATATTCTCAAAAACACCAAAGCGCATCCTTCGGCTGCCGAGGTTTATGAAAAGGCGCGAAAAGAAATTCCAAACATAAGTCTTGGCACGGTCTATCGCAATCTTGATTCCTTAAGTCATGATGGCGAGGCACAAGCATTCACGGTGGGGGACATTGCTCATTTCGATGGCGATACCACTCCGCATCCTCACTTTTTCTGTCGCGAGTGCGGCAGGGTGGTGGATCTCGAATGCGATATGCAGCAGCTTATATCGCTCCTTCGTGGGCTTGATGGCTGCGAAATCGATAGCGAAACGGTTCTAATCGGCGGAGTTTGCCGAGGTTGCCGTTAGGGGATTACAAATTACAAAACTTAAAAAATTATTATCTGGAGGAAATCAAAATGAAAAAGTATGTATGTTTAGTTTGCGGTTATGTTCACGAGGGCGATGCAGCTCCTGCTGAGTGCCCTATCTGCCACGCTCCTGCAGCCAAGTTCGATGAAATGAAAGAGGATAAGGGCTGGGCAGCCGAGCACGTTGTTGGCATCGCAAAGGGCGTTGACCAGAGAATTATCGATGGTCTCCGCGAGAACTTCAACGGCGAATGCAGCGAGGTTGGTATGTATCTCGCAATGTCCCGCGTTGCACACCGCGAGGGTTATCCCGAAATCGGTCTTTATTGGGAAAAGGCAGCACTCGAAGAGGCTGAGCACGCAGCAAAGTTTGCTGAGCTTTTAGGTGAAGTACTCACCGATTCCACCAAGAAGAACCTCGAGATGCGCGTAGATGCAGAGCGCGGTGCAACCAGCGGTAAGTTCGAGCTTGCTAAGCTCGCAAAGGAGCTCGGTCTTGATGCCATCCACGATACCGTTCACGAAATGGCTCGCGACGAGGCTCGTCACGGCAAGGCATTTGAGGGTCTTCTTAACCGCTACTTTGGATAACTTTTAATTAAAGGTCCATACTTATAAAAGGAGGCGAGATGCATGAAAAAATTATCACTTATATTATCGGTTTTTATGGTGGTGCTGCTTTTTGCAGGCTGCGATCTATTCGATCGCGATGAAAAAAGAGCGCCGCTGCCTGGCGATATAAGCAGCGATTTAAACGGTGCCACGGCGGATAATAACGCATCCGCCAAAATATCGGCCGACCGCGCTAAGGAAATTGCTTTCCAGCGCGCAGGAATAAAGGCTGAGGATGCCAAGCGTTTAGAGGTCGAATACGATTATGACGATGATTGGCACGGTTATGAATATAGCGTTGAATTCGAAGCGGGCGGCTATGAATACGACTGCGAGATTAACGCCCAAAACGGTGCGATATTAAAGTTCGAAAAGGATAAAGATTTATTTTAAAACAAACCCCTCTCCGCCGGGAGAGGGGTTTGTTTTAATTAATTTTATCAACGAAATCTAAGCGATACGTGCCAACGGGTATATAATCATCATAATATGCTATCGTTGCACGCAGCAAGCCATAGTTTTCTCCAACAACCATACTGGGAGTAAATATTGTTCCGGTTTTAACAACGTAGCCATCCGCATCGTAAAGCTTCCAAGCGAGATAGCATTCATCACTGCTTGTGTTTCCATAGTAATCGTATGTTTTTTCACCTGCGATTACAAGTTTAATTGTGATATAACCATCATCCTCTTCCAGCTCGTAGGTTACTTTATGAACTTCGGAGGAATGGTAAACCGTTGAACCGATTTTATAACTCACCTTCTTCGGAAATGCGGGTAACTGCAGCGTGCAGCCTGCGAGCGGATCGGCTTCAACCTTAACGGAGCAGGTGCCGGTCTTGCCGTTTGCCGACTTAGCGGTAATTGTGGCAGAACCAATGCCCTTAGCGGTAACCTTGCCGCTTGAGGAAACGGTTGCAACCGAATTGTTCGAGCTCGACCAGGTAACTTTTTGATTAGTGGCACTATAGGGGGATAACGTTGCAGAAAGCGTAAAGCTCTCGCCAACGTAAACCGTCTGGCTCATGGGAGATACGCTTACGTAGCTTACTTCCACGAAATCGGGGTCACTTTCGCCGCAACGCGTGCACTTACCTTTCGAATAGTTGTGTCCGAGCGCGCTGCCGCGTGTTTCACCGCATTCGCAGGTCTGGGGATCTTCGCAGGTAGCCGAGGAGTAGGAGTGGCTGTGGCTGCCTGTTCCACCCATGCTAACGGTGCCGCTGATTCCGCTTGTGAGACCGTCAAGGTTGGGAATATTTCCGGTTATATCACCAACACCGGGAATGTTGCCGGTTATATCACTCGTGAGACCGTCAAGGCTGCCGAGTGCGTCGCCAACCTGATCAAGTGCATCACCGTATATATCGCCCGCCTGATCGAGCGCATCGCCTAAAAGATCCTCGGGTGTGGTTTTTTTCTTTTTGCCGCAGCCGCCTAAAGTGAGTAGCACTGCAAGACAAAGCAAAATCGCGAAAAGTCTTTTCATTTTAATCTCTCCCTATACAATTAAAAATTGTTTCCCCAAAGAACATATTCAAGGAATACTATATGTTAATGATACTCCGCAAAAAGAGGAATGTCAATTATGCTTTTTAATTATAAATCTATATACCATGTTTTTTCATATGCTGCCAGCATAATTTTAAGATTGTTAACATTAACACCATTGTTTTTTAGAGGCTAATATGATAAAATTTTGTTAATACTATAAGGGGTGATTTTCTATGCTTAGCAATTCCGAACGCAAAAAAGCGCGTATGCAGAGCGCAGATTTCGATAAGCTCTCGCTTAGAAAATATAATCTCATAATCGGTCTTGTGGTGCTTTATGGCTTCGTTGTAAATGCTTTAATGGTGTGGCAGTTTTCCGATTTCTTTATCAAAATGAATCCCACGGCGCTGCTCATCGGCTATTTCGTGCTGATAATCATAGGCTCTATAATGGCTTATTCCAAAAGTGCATTGCTCAGCTTCATAGGCTATAACCTTATCGTGGTGCCCGTAGGCTCGCTCGTGGCTATCGCGGTGCCGGGATACAGCATCGGCAGCATCATTTCCGCCATAGTTGCCACCGCAGGTGTGGTCGCGGTAATGATTTTGCTTTCCACCATCTATCCGCGCTTGTTCAGCAAATTGGGAACTGCGCTTTTCATATCGCTTCTGCTGGGTATTATCACGAATTCAATAGCACTGCTTTTTGGCTATGCAGGCGATATTTTCCACTGGCTGTTCGTTATAATATTCTCGCTCTATATCGGCTACGATTGGTTCCGCGCGCAGTCCTATCCGCGCACGTTGGATAACGCTGTTGATTCGGCAATCGATTTATATCTCGATGCAATCAACATATTCATAAATCTGCTTGCCATCTTCGGAAAGAGCGATGATTAAAACAAATAAAGACCGCCTACTTTTGAGTAGGCGGTCTTTATTTATATTTAGGCTCAAATTCCTCGCCAGTTATTAGGTAATGCACCGAAACTCCAAAATAATCCGAAAGGCGAACTAGCATCTCAAGATCGGGGTTGCGGCGCCCATTTTCATAATATGAGAGAGCCTCGCGGCTGATATTAAGGTCTATCGCGCACCTAAGTTGGCTAAGCTTCTTCTCCTTGCGTATTTTATGCAGTCCAACCATTTTCATTAAGGCACACCTCCGCTTCCTCATAATTGTAACACATTGTCACATAAAAACCAAGCAAAAATTTAATATGCAGTATTATATTTTACTATCCAAATACCAAAGTTTGTGGTAGAATAAAGCAAAGGAGCTGAACGCCGTGATAAGAGAAGCAACAATAGGTGATATAAACGAAATAATGCGTGTATATGAAACGGCGCGCCGCTTTATGGCGCAAAACGGTAACCCCACCCAGTGGGGCAACTCCTATCCCGAGCGCGAAATAATCGAGGAGGATATAAAGGAGCGCAGGCTTTTCGTTTTAGAAAACGAATGTGGCATCTGCGGAGCATTCGTTTGCATGCCCGGCCCCGACCCTACGTATATAAATATATACGATGGCGCGTGGCAAACAGATGAACCCTATTTTGCAATGCACCGCATCGCAAGCGATGGAAGAACTCGCGGCTTTTTAAAAGCCTGCTTCGAGTTTTCTTATAAAAAATGTCCGCACCTG
Source organism: Acutalibacteraceae bacterium (assembly GCA_045655625.1). Lineage (GTDB taxonomy): Bacteria > Bacillota > Clostridia > Oscillospirales > Acutalibacteraceae > SIG589. Next base: position 4,084 of record JAZOPP010000034.1, on the reverse strand, counting down.
CGCATCGATACCCACCGCGATAATAAGGTAATGCAATCGGCGCTTGAAAAATGCGGCTTCGAGCAACGCGGAATAATATATCTCCAAAACGGCGAAGAGCGCATCGCCTATGAATTTATCGACTGCTAATGTTAAAGATAGTATAAAGAGGTGTGTTTATGAAACTAAATTATAAAAGAACCGTCCTTATCGGACTTGCGTTTATGTCCATCCTCGCATTCTGGCAGTTTTATGATCAGGTCGTCCCCTTTATTTTAGAGGAGATATTTGATCTCGGCACCTTCACCGCCAACGCCATTATGTCTATCGATAATATCCTGGCAATATTTATGCTGCCGCTTTTCGGCGCAATATCCGACCGCACAAGCACCCGCCTCGGCAAGCGCACGCCCTATATCCTCTATGGAACCATCGCCGCCGTTGTTCTACTCTCGGTGCTGGGTCTTTTCGAGTCAAGCCGCAATTTCTTAGGCTTTATCATAACTCTTATGCTGCTGCTTGTAGTTATGGCAATTTATCGCACCCCCGCCGTTGCCTATATGCCCGACGTAACCGAAAAACCGCTTCGCAGCAAGGCAAACGCGGTTATAAATCTCGTGGGTTATCTTGGCGGAATTTTTACCACCGTTGTTATGATGTTCCTGCTCACCAGTGAGGTAGGGGAGAACGGCGCTTCCACCTATGCAGAGAACCAATCTTTCCTGCCGCTTTTCTTCACAGTTGCGGCGTTTATGCTTATAACCGTGTTGGTTATGGTTTTCTCTCTGCGCGAAAACAGCCTGCCCCACGTTATGGATGAGCCGAATAAAGAGCATTCGGGCGGCAAAATGCCGCGACCCGTTTTCCGCAGCCTTTGCTTAATTCTCGCCTCTGTGTTTCTGTGGTTTATGGCATATAACGCGGTAACCACCGCCTTCTCGCGCTATTGCGTCAACGTCTGGGGCACCGACCTCGGCACCTCCTCAAGTTATCTCTTGGTGGCAACCGTTTCGGCAATAATCTCCTTCGTTCCGATCGGATTCTTATCGAGCGCCGTAGGCAGAAAAAAGACTATACTGCTCGGCATCACGCTTATGACCATTTGCTATGCCATCGCCATCCTAATCCGCGAACAAACCCCTGTTATGTATGCGATATTCGGTCTCGTCGGCATCGGCTGGGCGGCTATCAACGTCAACTCCTTCCCGATGGTGGTTGAGATGAGCAATGGCAGCGACGTCGGAAAATACACCGGATTTTATTATACCTTCTCAATGGCAGCCCAGATAGCAACACCCCTCTTATCGGGTCTGCTTATCGATAATCTCGGCCTCGGCTATGACGTTCTGTTCCCCTATGCAGTGGTATTCTCAGCACTCTCGTTTGTAACAATGTGCTTTGTCCGCCATGGCGATAGCAAACCGCAAAAGCGCGGCTCGATTTTAGAAAACTTCGATACGGAGGATTAAAATGGAGGTCTTGTTTATAATATTAGGTATATTGGTGGCGCTCGCACTGCTGATAGTTTTTCTCGTATTCCCCTCGCTTCGCCGCCACCCTGACCGTGAGGTGCTGCGTGGCCGCTATATTGCCCACCGCGGACTGCACGGTATCGCAGCCTCCGGTCCCGAAAATTCGTTATCTGCATTCCGCTTTGCCGCGGAGAACGGCTTTGCCATCGAAATTGATTTGCACCTGATTGCCGATGGTGAGGTGGTCGTTTTCCATGACGATACGCTCGACCGCGTTTGCGGCGTTTCGGGCAGGGTAGAGGATAAAACGCTTCCCGAACTTAAAGAACTTCGCCTCGCAGGAACCAATGAGCAAATCCCCACGTTGCGCGAGTGTCTGTCGGTTGTTGGTGGCAGAGTGCCGTTGCTTATCGAGTTTAAAAGCCTCGGCGGCTGTGCACCTCTTTGCGAAGCCGCGAATAAGATTCTCAGTGAATACGAGGGAAAATATATCATTCAGTCGTTTTTTCCGCCCGTTCTTTCGTGGTATCGCCGCAACCGCCCCGATATTTGTCGCGGTCAGCTCGCAACGGTGCACGGCAAGGATAAACCGTGGTATTATAATCTGGCATCCTGCCAGTTCACAAACGTAATAGCGCGTCCCGATTTTCTATCCTTCGATTTTACCCATAAAAAATTCTTTTTCTTCCGTCTTTGCAAGGCGTTGGGCGCATTCCCCGTCGGCTGGACCTTTAAAAAAGCTGAAGAGGTTGAAGCAACAAAGGACGATGTTAACACCTTTATATTCGAAAAATTCCTGCCCGACGAGGTGAAGCGCGATGCTAAATAGCAAAACAATGAATATAAACCATAAGGGCGAGCTTGTGTATCTCACCTTTCCGCTATTCGATAAAGAGGGCGTTAAGCATGCATTCACCACACGCCACGGCGGCGTGAGCGAGGGCGAGTTCGGCAGTTTTAACACCAGCTTTAACCGTGGCGATAAGCGCGAAGCAGTTTTCGAGAATATGCGCCGCTTGTGCGAGGCGATAGGCGCCAATGTAGAGAAACTCACCTATTCGCAACAAACCCACACCAATAACGTTCGCATAATAAGCGAAGCGGATTTAGGCAAAGGAATAATCAAGGAGCAGGATTTCACCGATGTTGATGGTCTTATCTCAGCAATTCCCTCATCGGCGCTCATAACCCAGTATGCCGATTGCGTTCCGCTCGCGTTTTATGATACTGCTAAAAAAATAATAGCCACCTCCCACGCGGGCTGGCGCGGTACGGCGGCGGAAATTGGCAAGGTAACGGTCGATATGTTATGCTCCCGCTTTGGCAGCGACCCGCGCGATATTATAGCGGGCATCGGTCCCTCAATAGGGCAGTGCTGCTACGAGGTTGACGACCCCGTTTATTCTGCTATGGCGAAAATTCCTTCTATGCCGATAGGGGAAATATTCAAAGAAAAGCCAAACGGAAAATATATGCTCGATTTAAGGCTTGCCAATAAAACAATACTTATGAATGCAGGCATTCCCGCAGAGAATATTGATGTTGCCGATATCTGCACCAACTGCAACAGCGAGCATCTTCACTCCCATCGTGCAACGGGAGGAAGGCGCGGCAATTTAGGACTAATCATATCTCTATAAAATAAAACCTCGGTGGTTATCACCGAGGTTTTATTATTTTTATGCGTGGTTAAAGGTGGGCACCATTTCTTTGAGTGTTTCGATAACTGCGCCGCTATCATTACTTGCTGCGGCATCCGAAATGCGCTTTATCTGATCCTCAAAGAGTTTTTCATCAATCGAAATCTGGTTGCCTATAAATATGCTCTTGTTGGCGGTGGATTTTAAGCCTTCCTCATCCATTAGCAGCTCCTCGAAAAGCTTTTCACCGGGGCGCAAACCGATGAACTTGATGGGCATCTCCTCATAAGGCTTGTAGCCATAGAGCTTAATAATGTTTTCAGCAAGCGTGGTAATCTTAAAGGGCTCACCCATATCCAACACGAATATCTCTCCGCCCTTAGCCATGGCGCCGGCCTCCAAAACGAGGGAAACAGCCTCAGGAATGGTCATAAAGTAGCGGATAATATCGGGGTGGGTAACCGTAACGGGACCACCGTGCTCAATTTGCTTAACAAACAGCGGAATAACCGAGCCGTTTGAGCCGAGCACGTTGCCGAAGCGGACAGCAACAAATTCGGTTTTTGCTCCCGTTTGCGCCATATACTGCATGGTCATCTCGCAGCAACGCTTGGAAGCACCCATAACGTTGGTGGGGTTAACCGCCTTATCGGTTGAAATAAGCACCATTTTCTGAACGCAGAATTCCTCGCAAAGGCGAGCAACGTTATAGGTTCCCAAAACGTTGTTCTTAACAGCCTCCTCGGGATTGGTTTCCATAAGCGGAACGTGCTTGTGTGCCGCAGCGTGGAAAACCAAATCGGGCTTATACTTATCAAATAAGTGGTGCATTTTATCATAGTCACGCACCGATGCAATCTCGGTAGAGATCATATCTCCGTGACCATCGCCTATCAGTTCTTGCTGAATATCATAAGCATTGTTCTCGTAAATATCCACCATAACGAGGTGAGCTATCTTGCCCTTGATTACCTGGCGGCAAATCTCCGAACC
>JAZOPP010000033.1:0-16115 GCA_045655625.1 Acutalibacteraceae bacterium | reverse complement strand
AGCCTCCGCAGCTGTCGCGCCAGAATTCGCGCCGCACCGTCCGTTTCCACACTTTCGGCTATGGCACCAACCTCCAGAGTGATATATTCTCCAACCGCCCTGCCAATGCGCCGAGCGGCAGCGGTGGTTTTAATCTGCGTGTGGGTGATTTTCACTCCGCACGCTTCCTCCTCTCTCACGCAAACGCCCTCAGCATCGGTGAGATTTTTGCAGGCTTCTATTGCCAAATCGGTTCGAATCAAAAAAAATCAACCGCCTTTTTTCACTATTATTTGAGTGTGCAGGCGGCAATATGCGACAAAAGTTAAGTTTTTTGCGTGAAATTTAAAAAAAGTGTTGCATTCTTTAAAGGTTAGTGGTAAAATACTGTTACTTGAGATTTTAAAGGGAGGTGGGAAAATGCCTAACATTAAGTCTGCAAAGAAGCGTGTTATCGTTAACGAGAACAAAGCAATGCGCAACAAGGCTACCCGTTCTGAACTTAGAACTGCTATAAAGAAGGCTGATGCAGCTATCGCAAACAACGCTTCCGATAAGGATGCAGCTGTAAAGCTTGCCGTTAAGAAGATCGATGCGGCTACCACTAAGGGTATTCTTCATAAGAACAACGCCGCCAGAAAGAAATCTGCTCTGGTTAAACGTCTTAACAAAGTAGAGGCTTAAGAGCAATTTGTTCGTTGGCATTTCAGGCTTTGTAACGCAAGGCCTGTTTTTTGCTACTTGTAATCAAAACCGGCAGACCCTTCTGTCGGTTTTATTCTTGATTACCCAAACAGTGTATATATTGTACCACGCGCGCATATCATTTTTATTAAAACCTATAAGGAGAAAAACGTAGTGGCTAAAACAATAAAGCTCACAGCCGATGGCCTTAAAAAGCTGGAAAACGAGCTTGAACTTTTAAAAACTGAGGGCCGCAAGGAAATTGCGGAGAAAATAAGGGTAGCCCGTGGCTATGGCGACCTTTCTGAAAACAGTGAATACGATGAAGCTAAAAACGATCAGGCAAAGCTCGAGGCTCGCATAGTTGAGCTTGAGGCAATGCTCAAAAACGTTGAACTCATCGATGATAGCGAATCCTCCGATACCGTAATGATGGGCAGCCGTCTTAAGGTGCTGGACGTTGAGTTTGATGAAGAGTGCGAGTATAAGATCGTCGGCTCTCCCGAGGCTGATGTTCGCAAGGGTCTGATCTCCGATGAATCTCCCGTTGGCAAGGCGCTGCTTGGCCATAAGGCGGGCGATGAGGTGGTTGCAGAAACTCCCTCCGGCAACATAGTCTTCAAGATTTTAGAAATATATTAAAAACTCGGGGCAGTCGGTTGACTGCCCTTATTTTAAATTTAATTCCAAGCCTAAAGGATGTGTTAAAATGGCAGAATATAACAACGCAACAGAAGATTTAAGCGAAATTTTAAAGGTGCGCAGAGAGAAACTTGCAAACCTCGTGGCAGATGGCAAAAATCCTTATGAAAAAACCATCTATGATTTCGATGCATACGCTTCAGATATCAAAGAAAAGTTTGAGGAATACGAGGGCAAAACCGTTAAAATTGCCGGTCGTATGATGAGCCGCCGCGTAATGGGTAAGGCAAGCTTTGCAGGCGTTGCCGACAGCACCACCACCATCCAGCTTTACGTTCGCCGTGATGATATCGGCGAGGAAAATTATGCCGCATTCAAAAAGTATGATATCGGCGATATAGTTGGCGTTAAGGGCTTCTGCTTCCGCACCCAGACAGGCGAAATTTCCATCCACGCAGAGGAGATAGAGCTGCTTTCAAAGTCGCTTCTGCCGCTGCCCGAGAAGTTCCACGGTCTGCGCGATAACGATCTTCGCTATCGTCAGCGCGAGGTTGACCTTATCATGAATCCCGACGTTCGCGAAACCTTCCGCAAGCGCTCGCAGATTCTGCGCGAGATTCGTGCATATCTCGATTCCAAGGGCTTTTTAGAGGTTGATACTCCTATTCTCGTTCCGATCGAGATAGGCGCCTCCGCCCGTCCCTTTAAGACCCATCACAACACCCTCGATATGGATATGTTCCTGCGAATCGAAACCGAGCTTTACTTAAAGCGTCTTATCGTTGGCGGAATGCATCGCGTTTATGAGGTTGGCCGTATCTTCCGCAACGAGGGAATGGACACTAAGCACAACCCCGAGTTCACCACCATCGAGCTTTATCAGGCATTCACCGATTACCACGGCATGATGGACCTTGTTGAAGAACTTTATAAGCTGCTCGCCGAGAAAATCTGCGGCAGCACCGTTATTGAATATCAGGGCAAGCAGATAGATCTCGGTCATTTCGAGCGCCTTACCATGGTTGAGGCTGTTAAGAAATATGCAGGAACCGATTATTATGAATGGGCAGATGATGCCGCTGCACGCGCAGTAGCAAAGGAAAAGCACGTTGAGGTTCCCGCCGATGCCACCAAGGGCACCGTACTCGTTGAACTCTTCGATGCCTATGTTGAGGAAAACCTCATTCAGCCCACCTTTATTTATGATTATCCCGTTGAGAACAGCCCGCTCGCCAAGCGCAAGCCCGATGAGCCGGCATTCACCGAGCGTTTTGAATATTTCATCAACGCAACCGAGTTTGGTAATGCCTTCTCCGAGCTCAACGATCCTATCGATCAGCGCGAGCGTTTCGAGAAGCAGGTAGCAGCCCGCAAGGCAGCCGACCCCAACTGCACCGCTCAGGTCGATTATGATTTCGTAACCGCCCTTGAATACGGCATGCCCCCCACAGGCGGCCTCGGCTTCGGTGTTGACCGTCTTGTAATGCTCCTCACCGACTCCGCCTCTATCCGCGACGTTCTCCTGTTCCCCACGATGAAACCCCTTGACTAATAAAAATCAAAACGGACTATGGAAATTCCATAGTCCGTTTTTTTATGCTTTTATTTGCGTGTGGGTTTTACGTTGGAAGCAGGAGTAATATCGCCATCAATGGTGCCGTTTTTATCCTCAAACGCTTTAATGTTATCTCTTATTAAAACGAGTACCTGACTGTTAACACTTCTTCCCTCATAGTCGGCGATGTATGCAATTTTGTTCAACATTTCCTCTTCAATTCTAATAGAAACGCTCTTAATAGCCATAAATTCACCTCATAATAAATATATTATGTATTTATTTTAGGCATATTATGTGTTAAAATGTTTTAAATGGATATATGGTATATCTATTGTGTTGGAGGTGACATAATGATTGCTAACACCTATAAAAGGTTTTCGAAACTTCATCCGTTCTTGAAAAATCTCCCGTAATGGTATATAATAATAAACGAACTAAAACACCGCGCATAAGCGGCTGGGTAAGGAGAAACAAATGAACGTTTGGCATGATATCGACCCTAAAAGAATAACACCCGATGATTTTGTTGCCGTTATAGAAATTTCCAAGGGCAGCAAAAAGAAATACGAGCTCGATAAGGAAACAGGCCTTATAATGCTCGACCGCGTTTTATATACCTCAACCCACTATCCTGCAAACTATGGTTTTATTCCGCGCTCATTCGGTGACGATGGCGACCCGCTCGACGTGCTGGTGCTCTGCTCCGAGGCGCTCGAACCGCTCACCCTCGTGCGCTGCTATCCGATAGGCTATATCTCGATGCTCGACGGCGGCAGAAACGATGAAAAGATTATAGCCATCCCGTTCGGCGACCCGACCTATAATAAGTATAACGATATCACCGAGCTGCCCGCCCACATTTTTGAGGAAATGCGCCATTTCTTCAGCGTTTATAAGGCGCTCGAGGAAAAGGAAACCGTGGCAAAAGAGGTTAACGGTCGTGAGGCTGCAACCAAGGTAATTTCCGCCTCACTCGACCGCTACGTTGAAAACTTCTGCAGATAAAACTTTAGCGAGGCGATATTTTTGAAGAAGATCTTAATTATTTCGCTGTGTATTTCAGTTTTCATTTCGGCGGCGCTTATAGCCTATCCGCATATCGAGTTTAAAAGCGGCGGCAAATATATAGCCTGCCGCTATAGCGGCAATATCGAGCAGTTTGAGGATGAGCTCTCGCCCGATGAACGCTATGCTTATTATAAAAAGGCGGATATCTCGGTTAACAACTATAAGGTTAAAAAATTCCTTTTCTTTTATTTAATAAAGATGGATTACATCGAAGGCAATTATATGGATAGTATGTATTTTCTGGAAGAGGAATATATTAACTCCGTTTTGGATAAGGCTAAAATAATTGAAAACACGGGAAATATTGACCTTGCCGAGCTGCTCAAGGGTAAAACCGCGATAGAGGGCAACGTTAAATACCCCGGTAACGAATATGATAACGAAATAGTTTATAAGCTTGATGGTGAAACCGGAACCCTCTTTGTTTATGAGCACGATGGAATGGTCTGCATTCAGGTTGGCAACACCGATGAGGGACCAAAATATATAGCATATAAATAATTAAAACCGTCTGCGGCCTGGCGCCACGGGCGGTTTTTTGCCTATATGAGCACGCAAAAAAACGGAGGGAGAGAATAACTGTAGTCGGCAGCGCCCTCGACGCCCCGTAAAGCATTGCGCTTTATCAAAAAATATAAAATAATGCCATACCCCTTCGACTAAGGGTTTCACCCTTGACCCACTCAAAATAAGCAAATGTTAATCTAAAATACAATTAGAAAAAAAGCCTCCCTCTGACGAGGGAGGTGCCGCGCAACGCGGCGGAGGTAGAGAAAAAACGGCAACCGTAGGGGGCGGCGCCCTCGACGCCCCGTAAACAAAGCAGGCGGAGAGAAAAGCTCATCAATCTTGCTCACTTTTTAATCAAACTGTAAACATTTCCTAAACCGCTTGAAGAACGGAACGGATTTTGGTATAATACACGGGTAGTAAATTAAAAGGATGGTTATATGGCAGGCAAAGATTTTTTAGAGGAGCAGCGTCGCCGTCAGCGTGACCTTGTCGCAGCGCGCGCAGCCCGTCAAAATCCCGAGGCAGCCCCTGTTGCAGTAAAGGCTGAGGAGGCGCCCAAAAGCTTTTCGGAAAAGCTTCAGAACTTCTGGTTTTATAATAAATTTTTCGTGCTTGGTGCAATTTTCCTCGCCGTAGTTCTCGGCGTGGGTATCAAGCAGTGCGCAGGCCGCGAAAAATTCGATACCGAGGTTGTGCTTTATACCTATTATACCTACACGCCTGACCAGATAAATGCCATCGAGCTGGAACTCGAAAAATACGGCGAGGATATAAACGGCGATGGCAAGGTAAACTATCAGATAATCGATTGTGCCTACGATAAGGAAACCCTTTTCGACCAGCGCAACGCCAAGGGCAGCAAGCTCAATGCAAACATAACCTCGAACGATAAGGCAATACTTTATATCACAGATGCCGAGACCTTCAAGCAACTGCAAGACCGCTATGGCAAGAACGATATAGAGTTCTTTGTGAACGTTGGTCTGCCGAGCGATGATGGCCGTAGCCTTATGCTGAACGAAGAATTTTATAAGAACGTAAACGATAAATCCACCACAGGACTCATGCTTCCCGAGGGACTTCGCATCTCGCGCCGCATAGCGGGCAAGGAGATAATGATAGGCGAAGCCGAAAAGCAAACCGCCGCAGCCGATCGCACCTTAAACCGCATGATGAAGAATATTAAAAACGAGGCGGAGTAAGCTCTGCCTTTATATCCGCCCGTGGCGCAGCTGGATAACGCAGCAGATTCCGATTCTGAAGATCGGGGGTTCGAATCCCTTCGGGCGGGCCAGAAAGGAAGCACAGACCCTTGTGGTTGGTGCTTCCTTTTTTAGTTTGTTTAAAACTTAAGGGATTCGAACAAGGAGGGAGCGAAGCGGAAGAAAACAGTCCGGTGGACTGTTTTTGCCGACGTGGGCAACGAGCGAAGCGAGGCGATAGGCGCGTTGCGCCGGGAAAATCCCTTCGGGCGGGCCAGAAAGGAAGCACAGACCCTTGCGGTTTGTGCTTCCTTTTTTAGTTTGTTTAAAACTTAAGGGATTCGAACAAGGAGGGAGCGTTAAGCGCCGGCAATTTTGCAAGAAAAAAGCAGTAACACCCTCGTGTTACTGCTTTTAATTTTAATCCTCCCAATAATCCACCTTGTGCGGCAGGGAAATATCGCTCGCGCGGAAGGTGGGTTCTGAGCCCTCTTTGCGTTGGCGCGTGAAATTATCAAGCGCGCGGAACGCATATTTGCCGAGATAGATAATAATCGGCATATTTATAAGCGTCATTCCGCCCATCAGCACGTCGGCAACACCCCATAAAAGGTCGGCATTCAGTCCCGCACCAATAAAAATCAATGCCGCCGCAACGATATAATAAACTGTGTTGAACGCTTTGCTTGGCGTGTGCCTTAAAATATAGGAAAAAGCCTTATCAACGTAATAAAGATTTCCGAGCAGCGTGGTGAACGCAAAGAGTATCATCGCCACCGTGATAAAAATGGGACCAAATTCACCCAGCGTTTTGGAAACCGCTGCCTGCACGTAGGGCGCGCCCGAGAGCGCTTTGGTGGGCTCGATGCCTGATGTCATGCACATAAATGCGGTTGCCGAGCAAACGAGCACCGTATCGATAAACACCGAAAGTATCTGAACGAGGCCCTGCTTTACAGGATGAGCCACCTCCGCCGATGCCGATGCATTGGGCGCCGAGCCTACACCTGCTTCGTTTGAAAAGAGGCCTCTCTTGATGCCAAACATAACGCAGGAGCCCGAAAAACCGCCGAATATCGCCTTGAAATCGAATGCGCTCTCAAATATTCTACGGAAAATCGAGGGCAGCAAATTCGCGTTCATCAGCGTGATGACAAGTGCGATGAGAATATAAGCCACGCCCATAAACGGCACTATAAACGAGGTTACCTTAACAATGCGTTTACCGCCGCCAAACAGGCAGATACCAACCAGCACCGCTACGATAAGACCGATAACCCACGGGGTAACGTCAGCATCGTAGAACTTATAAACCGAAAAGGTCGATTGCAGGTTATAGGAGGCCAGCATATTAAAGCCGACGCCATAGGTCAGCACGAGAAATGCCGAGAATATAACGGCGAGGAAACGGCGCTTGGTTGCCGCCTCGATATAATGTGCAGGACCGCCGTAGCTGCCGTCGGGTCCGCGCTTTTTATAAATCTGCGCCAGCGTGCTTTCCACAAAGGCGGAAGCCGCGCCGATAAGCGCTATAACCCACATCCAGAAAACCGAACCAAAGCCGCCGAGGCACAGCGCGGTCGAAACACCGATTATATTTCCTGTTCCCACGCGCGACGCGGTTGAAACCATCAGCGCCTGAAACGAGGAAACGCCCTTTCCATCTTTAGGCTTTTCGGTAACCGAGCGCAACTGCTCGCCGAATAAACGGAACTGCACAAACTTGGTGCGTAGCGAGAAATAAAGTCCACCAAGCACCAAAATTATTATCAGTATGTAGCTGTAGAGTGCGTCGTTAGCCGCACCGATTATTTTTTCAAACATATGACACCTCACAGGATAGTTATATTCATTTCCGCCATTTTGCGGAGTATCGCTTCGTATGCCGCCTGCGGCTTCGCTATTTCGAGCACCGCCGACTCGAACGGGCAAATTCCGTCGCCCGCACGGTTTATAATGTGGGCGGTCTTCTCCGAAAATTCGGTATGTATTCCGTGTGATAGAAGCACGCTGTGGGCGCTCTCGCTTATCACGCGGGCATAAACCGCACTCACACCCAGCAGAACGTATAAAAATGCGGTTGCCTTGCCCACAACCTTATCGGCAGCGGAAAAGCGGGAAAAATCCTCACCCGACTGAAACAGCTTTATAAGCGGCTTCACGCCTCGCTCGGCAGAGTAAACCTTTTTTTCGCCGCGGCACAAAACGCAGGTATAACCGCCGTTTTGCAGCTCTTCTTTGGCATTTTCCAAATCTATCATTATTTAAGTCTTTCCGCGAAATCACTCATTATTTCGCTTATTTTAATGTTCTGCGGGCAAACCGCCTCGCAGGAGCGGCAGCCAACACAGGCCGAGGGGCGTTTTGCCTCCTCCATCGCACCGACCGACATAGGCGCCAAAAATCCGCCGCCCGTGTAGATATGCTCGTTATAAAGCTCAATAAGATAGGGAATATCCAGCTCCATCGGGCAATGCGAGGTGCAGTAGCGGCAGGAAGTGCAGGGGAGGGCGGTTTTTGCGAGCATTCGGTGCGCAATATCGAATAAAAGCTTAGTTTCACTCTCGGTGAGCGGCTTCTCCTCGCTATAGGTTGAGATATTCTCACGCAGTTGCTCCATGTTCGACATACCCGAAAGCGTAACTACCGCATCGGGAATGCCCTGCAGAAATCTGAATGCCCATTCTGCCGCAGTAGCATCGGGACGAGCGGCGCGCAGCAGCGCCTCGTATTCGCTGTCAAGCGTTGCCAGCTTGCCGCCGCGAACCGGCTCCATAACCCAAACGGGAATACCGTATTCGCGCAGCAATTCAACCTTAGCTTTAGCGTTTTGCATATCCCAGTCGAGCCAGTTAAGCTGAATCTGGCAAAACTCCATATCCTTGCCGTAGGCGTCGAGGAAACGGCGCATTGTGGCGAGAGTTCCGTGGGTCGAAACACCCAAATGGCGAATGCGACCGTTTTTCTTCTGCTCGATAAGATAATCAAAAACTCCGTATTTCGGGTCGAGATAAGCATCAACGTTCAACTCGCACAGGTTGTGGAACATATAAAAATCAAAATATTCCACGCCGCATTTTTTAAGCTGAGCCTCAAAAATCTCCTCAACCTTATCCATATTCTCCAGCTCATAGCCGGGGAACTTATTTGCAAGATAAAACTGCTCGCGCGGATAATCCTTTAGTATCTCACCGAGCACCGTTTGCGAAAAACCATCGTGATAGCCCCAGGCGGTATCAAAATAGTTAACGCCCGATTTTATCGCATAGTCAACCATTTCTCGCACCGCGGGCATATCGATTTTGCTGAAATCGTTATCTATCACGGGGAAACGCATTCCGCCCATTCCGAGCGCGGAAATTTTTTTGCCGCAAAAATCCTTGTATATCATATTATCCTCCGTTTAAAGGTTTTCCTTAATAAAACTTATGAGCGTTTCTGCCGCCGCGCAGTGACCCTCAACCGAGGGGTGCGCCTTGCCGCCGTCATAGTTTTCGGGTAGGTGACAGAAAAGAATGCGACTGCCCCTATCACGCTCAAAGCGGGAAATCGCCTCGCGATACCAACGGTAAAGCGGCGCGTGGTTTTGCTCGTTGCTCATCATTCCAACTGCAATTATCATCATAGGACCGTGGTTGAAATCATATATATCACACAAAACCTTATAAATCGTTTTTATGAAATCATCTTCAGAAAGCGTTGGCTCGTGCTCATCCGATAAAAATTTATAAACGTCGTTGGTGCCGAGGTTTATAACCATTATATCGGCTTTTCGCTTTGGCTCATAGTTTTCATTTCCGCGATAAAACGAGCGAAGCGCATAAACCTTTGGAATAGCACCCATCGGGTTGGTGAGATAATCCCAGCCTGCTACAATGCCGGTGCCCTGGCGGCTTATCATCGAATAATCAAATCCCAGCGCCTCGGCGGTTAAAAATGCATATCCCGCCGTGCCGTCCTCACAGACCGATTGGCTGCAGTAATCAGGCTCCATATCGCACGTTGCAAGATTAGCGTATCCGCAGGTTATGGAATCGCCGAGAAATTCAATAAGCTTTTCGCCGTCGGCAGGTCGCGGCAGGAGAGTGCCGTTTAAAGTGATGCCGGAAATCTCGGCGCAGCCGCGCTCGGCCTCGCTCTGGCGAATAAATTTAACGCTATGCTCGCCGTTTTCGAGCCCTGCTGCGATTTTTAAGGTGAACTCACCCTCGGTATCACCGAAAAAATCCTGCACGCACAGGCGATTTTTGGTGCCGTCAACAAAGGCGGAAAAATATAGCTTTTGTGCGGAATTGGTGTGCATTGTTATAAAAATATCGCCCTCACAAACGGCGCGAAACTCAATGCCCGCACAGGTCCAGTCGACCTCAAGGGCACCGTTTTCATATTTACCTCTGCCAAAGGCCTTGATTTTTTCCATATCAAGCATATAATCAACTCCGAGCATATTATAAAACCATTTTACAATAAAGTGCTACCCTTTTCAACATTAGATGAATAATCGTTCTTTTGTTTCCTAAAAATTTCCCAAAATTCATATTTTTAACTAGTAAAAGTAAAAAATGATAGTAATTTAAAAATATAAATTAAGTATAATTAAATAAAGTAAAAAGGGGGGTTCATAATGAAGAAAATAAGAACCTTAAGGTATGTAAGTATTTTAATGGCGGCAATAGTTCTGGTTGCTTGCCTTTTGCCGTCTGCTTCGCTGGCCGCACAAACCAGAAGCATCACAGAACTCACGGGTGATAATGCTCGTGTAACCAATGTTAATATCGAGCGGTATATCACGGGAACTGCTCCGTGGGATACTGATGATGCCATCGGAAATGATAGCGGCTCCGCCAATATGATAGTGCGTAGCTTCGATTCCGTAGCATATACGTTTACCGTTGTTATGTCGAGTTATGATGCTATGCATTATGAGGATGCCAGAGTGAAGCTCGAATTTGTACTGCCCTATGATAAGGAGCAGGTCACCTTCGATATATCCTCCATGGCTTGGATGGATAGCAGTAATGGCTATGAGTACACCATCAAGAACGAATCACGCGTTATAGGCGGCAAAACAACAGCCTGCCAGGTGCTCACCTGCTATAAGCATCTGCTGCCATCGGGAGGTAATCTTTCGGTAATTCCCGGAGAATTCAGTGAGAATCTCTCGGTTATGGTTGGCAATATGAAAAACGGAGAACAGTTTGCTCCCATAATAAGCGCCTGCATGGAATACGGCACGTGGGATGGAGTTTGCGTAACCCACGGAGTTGCCGAAAAGGTGAGTGCTGTGGCAAACCCCGTAACCATATCGGCTGCCCCGAAATATAACGTAAAAATAGCGGGAACAAGTGAATTCCGCCATAATTTTGATTTCAACACGGGCAACACCTCGGGTGAATACAAGGCTGCAAACTATGGAAAGGGAACCGTGCTTGGTCGCGCTATTCACATTAACACGACACTGCAGCTTTATAATGATTACCCCTCTAAAAAAATGAAGGGAATAGAGCTGCCCGATGGCGGCCCCATAACCTTTGATATTAAGCTCAGCTCGAATTATACCACCGAATCAACCGGCGAAAAGCGCGATATAACTGCTGATTATATGCCGTTGCTTTATAGCTGTGATGAGCTGATGAGCAACGTCGATAAGATAGATGGACGCACCATCCCGCAAAGTGTTATGCGTTATTTCAGCGCACCTCAGAACAGAGGCACCGGAACTGCCAGCTGTTATGATGGCGGTAATTGGTCTGCCACTCAGCAGGGTGATATCATAAGCGTTACCATAAAAAATTATAAAATCAATATGGACCAGATGCCTACTCAAGACCTGCCCACAACAGGAATTGATTACGGTGTGGATAAGGGAATAGGCTGCTTCTCGTCAGGTGATTTTTGGATCGTTCAGCCCTTTAATAAGATTGGCAGCACCAATACCGATGAACAGGCTTTCGACATAGTGAACGACTATGGCACCGGCACCTTTAATATCAACTGCGAGGTAAAAAGCTTAAAGGCTACCTCGGTAGGCGGCACGGTAATGGCTGATACGGCAGGAACCAATGATGCACAAATGGCAAAAAATGATGATCGTTATTCCACCGGTATTGCCTTGGCACTCGCGGGAAAAATGTCCAACGTTGTTTTCTATTCCAACATTGGCAACACCAGGATTGTAGACCGTGGTATTGACGGCACTTATGACCAGTATCGTAACGGTCTTGATGCTGCGTTCGTAGGCGGAGAGCTTATGCTGTGCGGCGGTTTTTCGTACACTCCTCAAAACGAAGAGCAAAACCGCATTTACTATGCAACAAATCTTCTTAAATTCTATGCAGAACCCTTTGAGATGACGGGTAAAGAATTTAAAAAATACAATATGGCTACCTCCGGCTTTGAATACGATTATCTATATGCCACCAAGCCCGATGGTAAGGATTGGACCAATGATGAGGAATTAACCCACACCTATGAGGATGATTTGGTATTCTATTCTTCGCTTGATGATATTCCCACCGGTCATAAGTGCGTTGGTGTGCTATATGTGTTTAAGGGACCCGCCAGTGCAAATGCTTCTCCCGCAAGTTATCTTTTAGGTATAGGCGTTAAGGTTAAACAGCAGAATGATTTGGTAAGCAAGGCGTATGCCATGGCATCCACTTCAAGACTTTGGTCTAAAAAGCATTTTGATGATGCACAAATGCAGCTTCAAAGTATCCCGGTTTGGACCGATGCATCTACCTCTCTTTCGGATTTCCCTGCAGATCATTATAAGAGCGCAAACATCGATAACCAAGTCTACTACCGCCGTGAAACCTACGCTGCTGATGGCAGCGGTGCGCTCGGCACTCACAACAGTGACCGCGCCAGCATAGGTGATACGCTGCTCATAATCGGATATAACAGTGCTGTTTCAAAGTCCCTTTTGCAGATGGCAAACGGCTCCGAAATCAAAACTATTTATAATATTGATGCTGATCAGCGCTTTGTAGATTTTGTGCTTAAGCCGAGCGTCACTTCCGATACGGCGGCAAATGCATTCCACAATAAAACCACCAGCGTCACAATAGTGGATACCCTGCCCGAATACGTAAGCTACGTTAAGAATTCTGCCTATCTCGGCGGAACCTACAACCAGACTGATACTGCGGGTGGCACTCGTGGTTCTGTCACGGGCGGAACCGCATTCGAGCCGACCGCAACCCAAAATGCAGACGGCACCACGACGCTCACCTGGGTGATAAGTGATGCCGTGGTAGATACCGCTATGCTGCCCATTTATTATACGGTATACATTGGCGATAAAACCGATGCTTCGAAGGACGTACCCATAGGAACTACCAATTTATCTACCGGCGCTTACGTAACTGCAACAGGCGATATTCGCGAGCCTTCCGCTCTCAACGGCAAGCTTGCCGAGGTAGGCTTCAAGGCAACTAAGGGCGCCGCTATCTCGTTCGGAAAATATGCCGAGCACGATACCGTAGAAGCTGATGGCACTGCTAAGTATATTGTATACTTCAACAATAATGCAGGCACCCCCGAAACCGACATTATCCTGATTGATACTATGCCGTGCTCGGGACAGAGCGAAAGCGATTTCACAGGCGGCTATACCGTGAGCGAGCTTAAAATAGATACCGCAAAATGCGACGTATCGAAGCTCAAGCTTTACTACACCATGGATGAGGCCTATAACAACAAGGTTGCATCCGACCTTACCGTAGATGCAATTACTGCTAACTGGACCGAGGCAACTATAGCCGCCGATGGTACCGTTGAGGCATTAGCGGGCAAGTGCCCGATAGCATGGGCTATCGTGGGTGAACTTGAAGGACACCGCAGCATATATGCAGAGCTTTCAATGCTGCTTGCTCCCGAATACACCGCAACCCGACAGAACGTATATTATAACCGTCTGTCATATAAAACGAGTGTCATCGGTGCGGACGTTACCACCTCGGTTACCGCTAATGTGGTTCCTACCCCGATCCCAACCCCGACACCGACACCCACACCTAAGCCTGATGCACCCAAACCCATTCCGCCCACGGGCGATGCCTCGGTTATGACAATAGCTGCAATGCTGTTTGCGCTTTCATCGTTGGCGTTTATTGCTTCGGGTAAAAAGATAAAAATATAACTGCAAAAACCGAAAGCTTCGGCTTTCGGTTTTTTGTTTAGCATGGGGTTGAGTTATTCTTATGCTGTCAAAATAAGTAGAAATCGCGCAAGTCTTATCTAAAATCCGCGGCTTTGCGGTATTTTATTATTGACTTTATAAAGGCAATATGTTAACATTTATATAATGAAAAATTACGGAGGTGCCATCATGGAGCACATTAAAACTATCGAAACTCGCAACCTTTGTGAAAGCGCAAAGAACGGCGGCTGCGGCGAATGTCAGACTTCTTGCCAGTCGGCTTGCAAGACCAGCTGCGGTATTGCTAACCAGCCCTGCGAGAAGAAAGCCGACAAGTAATTGTAAGCTGTTAAAATGCCGCCGTTTTCGGCGGCATTTTTGCATAAGGAGTTTTTTATGATACATCAGTATAAATTAGGCGGCTATAATATCGTGCTGGATATCTGCTCAGGCTCGGTCCACGCGGTGGATGACGTCGCATATGAGATAATCGCTCTATTTGAGGGGAAAGAACGCGCCGAGGTTATAGATGCAGTGTCGGCGCAGTTTCCGGAAATACCGAAAGAGGAGATAGCCGAGTGCTACATTCAGGTCGAGGCTCTCAAAAATTCGGGCAAGCTCTTCACTCCCGATACCTTCGAGCCTATGGCGAGCGAGCTTAAAAATAAAACCGCAGGCGTTGTCAAGGCGCTATGCCTGCACATAGCTCACACCTGCAACCTTAACTGCGCTTATTGCTTTGCAAGTCAGGGCAAATACCACGGCGACCGTGCCGTTATGAGCTTTGAGGTTGGCAAACGCGCCCTCGATTTTCTTATAGAAAATTCGGGAACCCGCCGCAATCTCGAGGTCGATTTCTTCGGCGGCGAGCCGCTTATGAATTTTGAGGTGGTAAAGCAGCTGGTTGCATATGCACGCAGTGTAGAAAAGGAAAAGGGCAAAAACTTCCGATTCACCCTCACCACAAACGGTGTTCTGGTTGATGATGAGGTTATCAATTTTGCCAACCGCGAGTGCTGCAACGTTGTGCTGAGCCTCGATGGCCGCAAAGAAATTCACGACCGCTACCGCGTTGATTATGCAGGCAAGGGCAGCTGGGATAATATCGTTCCCAAGTTCCAGAAGTTTGTTAAGGCGCGCGATGGCAAAAACTATTATATGCGCGGCACCTTCACCCACGCAAACCCCGATTTCGTAAAGGATATCGAAAAGATGCTCGAGCTCGGCTTCCGCGAACTTAGCATGGAACCCGTGGTTTGCGCCGAGGGCGACCCCTCTAAGCTCACCGATGAGGATATGCCCATAATTAAGGAGCAGTATGAAAAGCTTGCCGAGCTTATGATAAAGCGCGATAAAGAGGGCGACCCGTTCACCTTCTATCACTATATGATCGATCTCGCAGGCGGCCCCTGCATTTATAAGCGCATCTCGGGTTGTGGCTCGGGCACCGAATATATGGCGGTAACCCCCTGGGGTGATCTTTATCCCTGCCTTCAGTTCGTGGGCGAAGAGCGTTATAGACTGGGCGATATCTGGTCGGGCGTTACCAATTCTGCCGCGCGCGAGGAATTCGCCGAATGCAACGTTTACTCGCGCAAGGAGTGCCGCGATTGCTGGGCACGCCTTTATTGCTCGGGCGGCTGTGCAGCCAACGCTTATCACGCAACGGGCTCTGTAAAGGGCATATATGAATATGGCTGCGAATTATTCCGCAAGCGTATGGAATGCGCCATTATGGTGGCGGTAAACCGCGCGTTGGGAGAATAGAATGAAAACACCTATTTGTGATTTTGTTGCCCGCTATGCCGAAAGCGGAGCAGTGCGATTGCACATGCCCGGTCACAAGGGAAAGGGCTTTCTTGGAATAGAGCACTTGGATATAACCGAAATAAGCGGTGCCGATAGCCTTTATGAAGCGAGTGGAATCATCGCTGAGAGCGAGCAAAATGCCTCCGCTATTTTCGGCGCTGATACCTTCTATTCTACCGAAGGCTCCTCGCAGTGCATTCGAGCAATGCTGCTTTTAGCGGTGAAATATGCCAAAAGCAGGGGAGAAAAGCCCTCAGTTTTAGCAGGTAGAAACGCACATAAAACCTTTTTAAGTGCGGCTTCTTTGCTCGATTTTGAGGTTGATTGGATTTATCCCCGCGCGGATGAATCCTATCTCTCCTGCACCCCGAGTGCCGAGGAGATAGAGGAACTTTTAAAAATAAAAAATCCAACCGCGCTTTATCTCACAAGCCCCGATTACCTTGGCAACGTGGCAGATATTGCACCCATAGCCGAGGTCTGCCGAAAAAACGGTGTGCTGTTGCTTGTCGATAAC
>JAZOPP010000032.1:0-6545 GCA_045655625.1 Acutalibacteraceae bacterium | reverse complement strand
GAACCCGGCGCCGAGTCGTATGAGGCGCTGCAGTACGAGGCCTCCGGCCCCTGCGGCGTGGCCGTCATCGTGGCCACCCTCACCGACAACCGCAACCGCACCGCAGGCGAAATGCGCCACTATTTTGATAAGTGCGGCGGTAACCTCGGTCAAACCGGTTCGGTAACCTTTATGTTCACCCGCAAGGGTATCATCCTTATCGAGGGCGAGGGCCTGGATGAGGACACCGTTATGGAGGATGCACTTGAGGCAGGTGCCGATGATTTCAACTTCGATGGCGACGTTTTCGAGATAAGCACCGAGGCAAACTCCTTAGGCACCGTTCGCGATGCGCTCGAGGCTAAGGGCTATTCATTCGTTTCGGCAGAGGTTGAGTACGTTCCCTCCACCACCACCGCAATCGAGGATGAGGCAGCCGTAGCACAGATGGAAAAACTCATCGATATGCTTGAAGAGAACGATGACGTTCAGTCTGTTTGGCACAACTGGGAAATGCCCGAAGAATAAAATATTAAGTTTTCAAAAGCACAGCCACTACGGCTGTGCTTTTCTTTTTTGTTCTAATCCTCCCCGCACACTCATAGTATTTAGAGAAAAGGAGGACAAGCAAAAATGAGGGATATTAAAAAAGCATCGGCGCGGTATCTGGGCGCGCTATATCCGCTGCCGCAGAGCATACGCGCTCACTTGGAGGCAATTCGCCCCGAAATTATGGCGCAGGTTCAGGAGATTAGGCTGCGAGCGGGCAAGCCGCTTTGCCTCACTGTCGGCGGAGCGCCCATGTGGGTTAATCACACGGGCGGTGTATCCTATCTGCCCGTATCTCCAGTGAATATAAGCGGCGAGCAGATAGAGGAAACCTTTTTAAACCTTTGCAATCACTCGGTCTATAGTCATACCGAGGAGATAAAGCAGGGCTTTATCATAATGCGAAACGGTCACCGTGCGGGGCTGTGCGGTACCGCTATCCCCGAGGGTATGCGCGAGATTTCCTCCATCAATATCCGTGTGTCGCGCGAGGTGAAAGGCTGTGCAGACCCGCTTTTGTGCCACATAGGCGAAAAGGGGGTACTTATAGCGGGTCCTCCGGGCAGCGGCAAAACCACCATTTTGCGTGATGCGGTGCGTCAACTCTCTGCCCGCAAGCGTATAACGGTTATCGATAGCCGCGGCGAGATAGCGGCGGTGCGTTCCTGCGTGCCGCAAAACGATATCGGCGAGAATACCGACGTGCTCACAGGCATCTCCAAGCGCGACGGCATCGAAATGGCGGTGCGAACCATGTGTCCTCAGATAGTGGCATTCGATGAAATCGGCTCCCACGGCGAGGTCGATGAGGTGGTGCGCTCGCTTATGAGCGGTGTCAGCGTTATAACCACCGCCCACGCGGGCAGCAGGGAAGACCTTTATCGCCGCGAGGTAACGGCACGGCTTATAAAAAGCGGAGCGCTATCCTGCGTTGCGCTGCTCTCAAAGGCAGGCGGCAGTATTGACTTTATTGATATAAACGGAGATGCTCTATGCGAATGATAGGCGCGGTTTTAATTCTATTGGCGGCAACGCTTTATGGCATTTTTGCAGCGCGGGGGTTATCGCTTCGTGTAAATAAGCTTGAGAATACTCGACTTTTTATAAACGCACTTTGCGAGGAAATCAGGCTCACCCGAGCCGAGCTGCCTTTGGTGCTCGCGCGCCTGCCCCGAAAAGGCGTTTATATCGAGAACGGCGACTGGCGCGGCGTCGAGGGGCTAAAGGATGAGGATAAAAGGCTACTCGCATCTTTTCTTTATTCTCTCGGCAAAACCGACGTCGAAGGGCAGATAAGCAACGCCGAGCTGCACGTAAAAGCGCTTGAGGAGCGACTGCTTGATGCAAAAGAAGAAAAAAGAAAACTCTCGCGGCTTTACGTTTCGCTCGGCTTCCTTAGCGGACTTTTCGCGGTAGTTTTGGTTATATAGGTGAACTTATGGATGTAGATTTTATTTTTAAGGTTGCCGCCATCGGCATAATCGTTGCAGTGCTTAATCAGCTGCTTGTCCGCTCGGGGCGCGAGGACCAGGCAATGCTCACCTCGCTGGCAGGACTTGTGGTGGTGCTGCTTATGCTCATAAACGTTATAGGCGACCTGTTCGACACCATAAAATCGGTGTTCCGTTTATAAATGAGCACGATAGGCGGACTGGCTCTTTGCCTGCTCGGCAGTGCTTTATGCGTGCTGCTTATAGGCTATCGCCCCGAATATAGCCTGGCGGTTGCAGCGTGTATAGGCGCGCTCATATTCGGCTTCGTTATAAAAAGCATAGTCCCTGCTATGGAAAACCTCACAAGGCTGCTTTCGGGCACGGGACTTAATTTGGGATATTTTAAAATTGCGCTTAAATCCTTGGGTATTTGCTATATAAGCTCCTTCGCCGCCGATATCTGCCGTGATTTCGGGCAAAGTTCCTTGGCGGCAAAAGCCGAGCTTATAGGCAAGTGTGCGGTGTTTTTGCTGTGTCTGCCTATGCTCAGCGCAGTAATAGAAATAGCGCTTTCGTTTATAGGTGAGGTATGAAAAAGATAATTTTTATCCTGCTTTTTTGCTTACTGTTTTCAGTTTCTGCGAGCGCCGAGACTTATGAAACGCAGTTTGATTTAAGTGGCGCAGAGCAGCTCGAAAGCTCCCTGCCCGATACCGCGGCAGACATGCTCTCGCAGCTTAATATCGACCCTGCGGACTCCGAATGGGTAAATAAAATCAACACAGGAAACATATTCACGATAATAGGCGAATTCATCTCCTCAGGCGGCAGAGCACCGCTTAGCTCCGCCGTGGCGATTTTAGGGCTTATTATCATAGTTTCGGCGTTTAAACTTTTCTCCCATGAGCAGGCAAACACCCCCGTGGTGGAATACGTATCTGCGCTGGCGGTTTCGGTCACGGCGTTGGTGCCCGTGTTCTCGGTAATAACCGCCGCGGCGCGTTCCATAAAGGCAGGGGCGCAGTTTATGCTCTCGTTCGTGCCGGTTTACGGAACCATTCTTGTGGCAGCGGGCAGACCGCTCACAAGCGCGGCTTCGGGCAGAATTTTGCTTGCGGCAGGTGAGGGGATAGTCCAGCTCGCAACCTACGTAATCGTGCCGCTTGTGGGCTCGTATCTGGCAATTTGCATCACGGGCTCGGTCTCCCCGATTTTAAAAACCTCGGGCATCTCCGAGCTGCTCAAAAAAACCGCCAACTGGTCGTTAGGCCTTATTATGACGGTGTATATCGGCGTGCTGACGCTGCAAACCACCGTAAATTCCGCCGCCGATAATATGGCGGTGCGCACGGGCAGATTTCTGCTCGGCAGCTTTGTGCCCGTAGTAGGCGGGGCTTTAAGCGAAGCACTCACAACGCTGCAGTCGGGAGTGTCGCTGCTGCGGTCATCCGTGGGCATCTATGGCGTGGTGGTGCTGGTGCTCACCGTGCTGCCCGTGTTTATAGAACTGCTTTTATGGCGCGCCGCGATGCTTTTGTGCTCCTCTGCGGCAGGCATTTTCGGC
Organism: Acutalibacteraceae bacterium; assembly: GCA_045655625.1. Lineage (GTDB taxonomy): Bacteria > Bacillota > Clostridia > Oscillospirales > Acutalibacteraceae > SIG589. Next base: position 3,020 of record JAZOPP010000032.1, on the reverse strand, counting down.
TGTGATGGCATAAGCGCCCTACTCAAATCTGCCGATGCAGCACTGAGCTTTTTAATAAGCGTGCTGCTCATCTGCTCCTTTGCATTTATAATATCGCTTGCGGTGCTCTGCACCGCCGGAGGATAATATGGAAACAATAAGAAACGTAGCCGCCTCGATTTCAGTATCAGCGGTGGTGATAAGCGCGGTATATATTCTGTGCCCCGATGGCAAGCAGGGCAAAAGCATCCGCTTCGTGGCTGGGCTTTTAATGCTGCTTGCGGTCATAACCCCCTTTTCGGGAGCATCGTTTTCACTGCCCGAGGTGGACGAAAATCCAAGTTTTGATACAACCGCCGAGCAGATGCTTAAAGTCGAAGCAGAGTATCTCATAAGCAGTGTGCTGCGCTCTGAAAATATAGAATTTAGTAGAATTGAGCCTTTTATGGATATTTCCGCCGCGGGGGACATATCTATTTATAGAATAAGCGTTTACGGCGTTCGCGAGAAGCAGCGTGCAGCCGCACTGCTTGCCGAAAACTTCCCCGGGTGCGAGGTAGTAATAAATGAATGAAGAAAAAAATATCTTATCAGCGCTAAAGGGTAAAACTGGTAAAATAGTCTTCTTTTTGGGAATAGCGGGAATTTTGCTTATCTATCTTTCCTCGCTTTTTCCAAAGCAAAAGGAAACCGTCAAGGTATCAACAACCGATACCACCGCCGCCTATTGCGCCGAGCTCGAACAAAAAATAACGGGTCTGGTTCGAAGCATCAGCGGCAGCAAACGCGTCTCGGTTGCGGTAACGCTCGATTCGGGCAAGCAATACGTCTATGCCGATGAAGCCAGCCGTTCCGAGAGCGATTCGGGCAACGATAGCGAGCAAAGCTATATAATAGTGCGCCAATCAAACGGCGATGAGGGCGGACTTTTGGTCACCGAATATCTGCCCGTTGTGCGAGGGGTGGCAATAGTGTGCGGCAGGTTAACTACGGCTCAGCGTGAGGATATTCGCTCTGCCGTGTGTGCCGCGCTGGATATATCAGAGCGTAAAATCTACGTTACGCAGTATGCACAGTAATTTTAAGGAGGAATCTTTGTTATGAAAAAAGGTAAGGTCTTCGGCAAAAAGCAATTAACTCTCGCCGTTATGGCGGTGGCGCTGTGCGGCGCGGTATGGCTCAATATGGAATATTCCGCTTCGGGCGGCGGCTTTATGGCCGATGATGATACCGAACCCACGGCATCCTATCTCGGTCAGGCACAGTTTGTCGATGGCGATGCCGAGGAGGATAGCGTTGCAACCTCGGGCAACGCGGGTGGCGATTATTTCGAAAAAATCCGCGAAGAGCGCAACGAAACACGTAGCGAGGCCATCGATGAGCTTGAGGATACCGCCGCCGATGCTAAACTCTCTGCCGATGTTAAAAAAGCAGCAGTCGATAAGCTTGCCGCCCTCACCGCGCGAATGGATACCGAGGCATCAATAGAGGCGTTGCTCAAAGCTAAGGGATTCAAGAGCATTTTAGCAGTTATAAGCGATAACGATATCAACATAACCGTAAAGGCAGAAAAGCTTTTAGAAAACGAAATTCTCCAAATTCAGGATATTGCCACATCACAAAGCGGTTTGCCGCTTGAAAAGGTAAAAATAATTACCGTAAAGTAGTTGCCAAATCCGAAAAATGTGGTATAATATATGTGATCTATTTAAAAAGGAGGAATATCCAATGGCCGGAAGTTATGGTCTTAAGATCAATGAAGAGGTTCTTTCCAAAATGGCAGCAATGGCGGCAACCGAGATCGATGGTGTTCGTTGCATTTCTGCCAAGGCGGTAAATATAAAGGGTGTAGTAGCCCGCGGCGGATTCGGAAAAAGCGTTAAAACCAAGGTGGCTGACAACGGCGAGGTAACCTTAAACGTATTCATCTCCATCAAAAAGAACGCCAAGGTTACGGATATTGCTCAGCAGGTTCAGGCCAACGTTAAAGAAAAGGTCCAGAATATGACCGGCAGCGCAGTAAGCCACGTTAACGTTCACATTGCCGACGTTGAACCCGAAGACGAAGAAACCGAAGAATAATTTTAAAACCCTCCTGCATCGCAGGAGGGTTTTTATGCATATTATTAGAACAATTCATCAACAGTAACGTTCAGTATTTTAGCAGCGGCAAAAATCTCTTTATCTGTAGCTATTCTCACTTGTCCTTCAAGTTTTGAATAACTTGTGGGGTTGATATCACAGCCAAGAATTTGCATTTTGGATATAAAATCTTTTTGCTTAATGCCTGCTTGTTTACGTAAGCGCTCAATATTTTTGCCCACCATATTACAATTACCGTATTCAGCCTTGCGAATTTTCAAAGCACATCGCCCCCTAATATTCTTTACAAGAATTATAGGTTCTATCTGCGTTGACATAATTCTGTTACAGAATTATAATAAAAATATTCCACAACGGAATTTTTCGCAGAGGAGAGATAGTGTGGTAAAGAGAATTGTGGTAGCGGGCTGCCGTAATTTTAATGATTATAGCGTTGTTAAAAAATATATTGATATGTGTATAAGTGATATACGAAAACAATACACACTGATTTTCCTTTCAGGTGGGTGCAGAGGTGTGGACAAGCTAGGGGAGCGCTACGCTAAAGAAAACCGGTTTTCTATAGAATATTATCCTGCCGAGTGGGAAAAGTATGGTCGCGCTGCAGGACCAAAGCGAAATGAAAGGATGGCGAGTGCGGCTGATTATGTTATATGTTTTTGGGATGGCAAAAGCAAAGGAACAGCTTCAATGATTTCTTATGCAAAGGCAAGAGAAATTCCAATTAAAATTAAAAAAATATGTCTCCTCGACTAAGGGCGGTCCCCCTTGACCCACTCAAAAATATTTAAGGGTAATCTTTACTTGTAATTCTGTAGGGAGCGGCGCCCACGACGCCCCGTGAACAAAAGAAAAGGATATAAAAACAACCCCCTCGAAAACGAGGGGGTTTAGTGTTTAACTTATTAGGCCTTGCCGTTGCAGCCGAGAACGTTCTT
>JAZOPP010000031.1:0-16483 GCA_045655625.1 Acutalibacteraceae bacterium | reverse complement strand
CAGGGATTCGAACAAGGAGGGAGCGAAAAGCGGAAGAAAACGATTGATAATCGTTTTCGCCGACGTGGGCAACGAGCGCAGCGAGGCGATAGGCGCATACGCGCCGGAAAAATCCCTATTCCCCAGCCAAAGGAACACACTCAAACGAGTGTGTTCTTTCTTTATATTCAGGGATTCGAACAAGGAGGGAGCGAAAAGCGGAAGAAAACGATTGATAATCGTTTTCGCCGACGTGGGCAACGAGCGCAGCGAGGCGATAGGCGCACGATAGTGTGCGGACAAATCCCTATCCTTAAGCCAAAAAACACCAACCATAAAGGTTGGTGTTTTTCTTTTTTATTATATTTGTTTTATTGATTATGAGGAATTAAAGTGATATACTTATTATATAATAATGATTTTGGGGTGGTACTATGATTATTACCATTAAAAATGAAGCTATTTCCCTCTCGGCTGATACACTCGGTGCGCAGTTGATGAGCATTAAGGGCGAAAACGGCTGCGAGTATCTCTGGCAGGGCGATCCTGCTTATTGGAGCAATCGCGCGCCTAACCTATTTCCCTTTATTGCGCGACTGACTGAGGGCAGCTACACCTATAACGGTGAGCGCTTTTCGATGCCTAACCACGGTTTTGCCGCGAAGCAGGAGTTTATCGCACAAAGGATCTCGGATAGCCGCGTGGTCTTTTCGCTCGCGGCTAATGAACAGACCCGTAATATGTATCCGCGCGAGTTCATATATGAAGTAATATATGAGCTTATCGGCAACACCGTTGCAATCACCTATGCGGTTGAGAACACGGGCAGCGAGAGAATGCATTTTGCGGTTGGAGGTCATCCCGGTTTTTGCGTTCCGCTTGAGAGTGGCAAGGATTTTTCGGACTATTCGCTCGTTTTCTCCGAAAAGTGCGAGCCCGACCGCGTTGGCTTTACGCCCACGGTTTATTTAAGCGGCTGTGATGAGCGTTATCCGCTCGATGGCGGCGACACCATGCATCTTACTCACGAAATGTTCGATAATGATGCCGTTATACTTAAAAATATGGCACGCGAGGTTACACTGCGTTGCGACGGCGGCGAGCGCGGACTTACCGTTAGCTATCCTGATATGCCTTATCTCGGAATCTGGCACCGCCCGCAGACCGATGCTCCCTACGTTTGCATTGAACCGTGGTCAAGCCTGCCCTCGCGACAGGACGTTGTTGAGGAGTTTACCTGCAAGAGCGATCTGCTCGCTCTTGATGGCGGCAAGCGTTATGAAAACCGCTGGACCGTTACGGTATTTTAAAAGAGGTGTTTATTAAATGAAGCTGGAGTGGAAGATCTGCTTTAAGGTCGGCATCAGCGCTTTTATTCTCTATTTGTGCATTTCCTATCTGCCTGTGGTTTCGCGCTTTTTAGGGTCGGTTATCGGTGCGGCAATGCCGCTGATTATTGGCTGCGTTATAGCCTATATTGTTAACATTCTGATGGGCTTTTATGAGCGGCACTATTTCCCCCGCTCGGTTAAGAGTGCAGTTATAAAAAGTCGCCGACCCGTTTGCCTGCTTAGTTCGTTTTTAACGCTCATTGTTTTAATAGCGCTTCTTTCGTGGTTGGTTATTCCCGAGCTTGTTGCCTGCGTAGAGTTACTTATTGCTAAGGTGCCCGCCACCATCAACACGCTTATTGATAAAATCGAGAGCACCGGCTACGTTTCGGATGACGTTATTAAAGCGCTCGAGGGCATTGACTGGAAGGCTCGCCTTGAACAGATAGCAGGCGTGGTTTCGACGGGAATCGGCGACGTTGTCGGAACGGCGATTAACGTTGTTTCCTCGGTATTCTCGGGAATCGTTACTGCGATATTCGCTGTTATTTCCTCGATTTATATTCTCACGGGCAAGGAAAGACTTTGCCGCCAGTTTGACAGACTGATGCGCCGCTATATGAAAAAGGCTGTGTATGACCGCAGTTTGCACGTTATTTGTGTGGTTAACGATAGCTTTCACAAGTATATCGTTGGTCAGTGCACCGAGGCGGTTATTCTCGGCGTGCTTTGCGCTATCGGCATGGTAATTTTACGCCTGCCCTACGCTACCATGACGGGTGCGGTTGTGGCATTTACTGCCCTTATCCCCGTTGCAGGCAGTTATATCGGTGCTGCGGTTGGCGCGATTATGATACTGACCGTTTCGCCCATGAAGGCTCTTTTCTTCCTTATATTTATCGTTGTTCTGCAACAGCTTGAGGGTAACCTCATTTATCCGCGCGTTGTTGGTTCCTCGCTGGGTCTGCCCGCTATTTGGGTGCTCGCGGCGGTTACCATCGGCGGTGGCGTTATGGGTATTATCGGAATGCTTTTGGGCGTTCCGCTCGCAAGCGCTCTTTATAAGTTGCTGCGCGAGGACGTTATTAAGGGTGAAAAACGCCGCAAGCGAGCCGCTAAAACCGAATAAAAATAAAAGCTTCCGTTTTTGAACGGAAGCTTATTTTTTGCTTGTTTTTTGGGCACGGGTGGTGTATTATATCAAACGGAAAAATTGTTGGGAGGTATGACAGAATGGCTATAGTGCGTTTTTTGAAAAAATACACTGTATTCTGCGTGGCGCTTAGTGCTGCGCTTATCACCATGCTTTTCGTGCCGCCCGATAAGGCTTATGCGGGATATTTCGATTGGAATACCCTAGCCTGCCTTTTTTTAACGCTGGCTGTGGTTTGCGCGCTGCGGAATATTAAGTTTTTCTCCATTCTTGCGCGCCGCTTAGTTAAAATAACGGGCAATCTGAGAGCCTTGTTTTTAATGCTCATATGCATAACCTTTTTAGGCTCGATGCTCATTGCCAACGATATGGCACTTATCACTTTTTTGCCGCTGGGCTATCTTGCGCTTAAAACTGCAAAATGCGAAAAATATATGGCGTTTTTATTCGTGCTGCAAAACATTTCTGCAAACTTAGGCGGAATGTTAACGCCTTTTGGAAACCCGCAAAACCTTTATCTTTATTCCTTTTTCGGCATTCCCACGGGAGAGTTTTGCCGCATTATGCTGCCGCCCTTTTTGCTGGCCATTTTTATGCTGGCGGTGTGCTGTCTTTTCGTGCCGCGGCAGAAACTGCTGCTCGGCGATGAGCCGGATAAGCTGAACCTTAAGAAAACTGCGCTTTATTTGGTGCTGTTTGCGGTATCGATACTCATTGTTTTCAGAATAATCCCGTTCTGGCTCGGACTTATAGTGATACCGCTTGTGCTGCTTTTTGCCGACCGAATGGCGCTGCTTATGGTGGATTATTTACTGCTCGGCACATTCTTTTTCTTCTTTATCTTTGCGGGAAATCTCGCAAGAATAGATGCTGTGAACGAGCTTTTATCCTCGCTGCTGCAAAAGGATACGTTGCTGTTCTCTACCCTATCCTGCCAGGCGATAAGCAACGTTCCCTCGGCGATACTGCTCTCACAGTTCACCGGCGACTACCACTCGTTGCTGCTCGGTGTTAACATTGGCGGCACGGGCACGCTTATAGCCTCGCTCGCAAGCCTTATAACCTTTAGCGAATACCGTTCGCTCTACCCCGATAAACAACAGCATTATCTCATGCTGTTTACTGGGCTTAACCTTATATTCCTGCTTGTTATGACACTGACGGCAAAGCTATTCTTTATATAAAAAACCACTGTGTTCTCACAGTGGTTTTTTTGATTTTATCCAAGTTTGGGCAGGCTGGCAGCTGCAACCGACTGACCTACGCGACGAGAATTTTCATCGGGAATGTGGAGTTTTATTTTCGCTGCAAGCTCGGGGAACTCCTTATCGAGAACCTCCTGTGCGCGCTCGAGCAGGATAACACCACCCTCACCCGAGGTAACACGGCCCATGATGAGCACGTGCTTGATATCATAAAACTCGGTATAATATGCGATGGCATATCCGAAATAGGCGCCGATGGTATCATAAATTGCGGCGGCGCGCTCGTCGCCCTCCTTCATGAGACCCTGAACAACCTTAAGCTTTTCTGCGGGAGAGAGGCTCTCGTCAAGCTCGATACCTGCGAAGGGTGCAAGCTTGATAACGCCGTCCTGCGAGAAATACTTAACGCCGCAGCCATAGTCGCCCGACCATTCATCAACCATTGCTTCCTCACAGAAATCAACCGGAACGAAGGCAAGCTCGTTAAGCCAGCCGGTGATATTGCCCTGAGGATCAACGTAGCCGCCTGCTTCGCTGGTGCCCATTGCGATGCCGAGAACCGAATCATCATCGAGGTCCATAGCGCCTGCAAGAGCGGTAACGTCACCATCGTTTGCAACCTCAATCGGGATATTCTCGCCGATTTCCTTTGCAACATCGAGATACATATTCTTAACCTTTTTATCAAAGTCCTCATCGCTTACCTTTAAGAAAAGCGATGCAACCATAATGCGGTTATCAACATAAACACCTGCACTCGATACGCCGATAGCATCAACGCGCGGCATGTAGGATGCGGCGGTCTTCATAGCGCTTTTGATGCCCTCGTAGTGATAATCGGGGTCGGAGTTGGTCTTGGGGAACCAAACAACCTCCTCGGAATATACGCTTTCGCCATCGATAACGGCCGAAACCTTACGGTCGCTTCCGCCTGCATCGAAGCCGATGCGGCAGCCATCAAGGTGGCGACCGATGGGAGCAGCAGCAGACTTATCGGCAGGAGCTTCACTGAAAGGCACTACCTTAACCTCGAACTTCTGCTCATAAACGCGCTCCATAAAATGAACGTCGAAATCGCGGAGGCCGCCATCGGTATATGCGGCTTTAATCTTTTCGCCAACAACGTCGCTTCCTGCGATGATGATCTTATAGCCGCCTGCTACCCACAAAAGCGACTTTGCGATACGCTCAACAAAGCGGAAGTTTTCCTCATCGTGGCCTGTGCCATCGGGGAAAATACGGGTTTTATAGGTTGTTGTGTAGCCCTTGTTACGCTCGATGGCGATAACTAAATCCTGACCGTTTTCTTTGGTTGCCTCGCGCATTTCGCGGCAGACTAACGAGAGAGGCTGGAATTTGGGGTCGAGTTTTGCATTTACCTTAAGTTTCATATTTGATTTTGCCTCCTATAATGGTTTTGCCTATCTCAAAGTTCGCATCGGTTATGATGATATCAGCATCCTTGCCAACCTCAAGCGAACCTTTTTGCTTTTCAATTCCCAGCGCGGTGGCAGGGTTTAAGGATGCGCAGTTTACGCATTCATAAAGCGGAATGTTGGAATTATTATATACGTTCCAAACGCCGTGATTGAGGTGCAGCACACTGCCTGCTACAGTGCCATCCTCAAGACGGCAAACCACGTCGCGATAGATTATTTTCTGACCGCCTAAGGTATATTCGCCCATCGGCAGACCGCCTGCGGGTAAACAGTCGGTTATGAAGCAGAGGCGTCTGCCCTTAAGTTTCCACAGCATATCATAGAGGCACTTATCAACATGGAACATATCAACTATGAGTTCAACGCTTATATCGCTATCGAGTGCAGCGGTTACAACGCCGGGCGCACGATGAGCCAGCGGAGTCATTGCGTTAAAGAGGTGGGTTACGTGACCAACGCCTGCGGCAACCGATGCCTTGGCTGTGTTATAATCCGCTGAGGTATGGCCCATGGAGATGAGCACGTCGGTATCGCGTTTAATCTCGCGAATGGCTGCGAAATCGCAGTCATCCTCTTCGGGTGCCAGCGTTATGCTCTTGATAATATCGGCATATTCCTTAACGAAGGCAGCATCGGGCTTTAATATGTATTTTTCGTCCTGCGCGCCCTTTTTGGCGGCGCTGATAAAGGGACCCTCGGCGTGACAACCTAAAATTACGCTACCATCCCAATCGCGGCTCTCATCCTTAAGGTCGCGACAAACCTCAAGCGCCTTGCGGATGGTTTTGATATCCTCGGTCATGGTGGTGGGCAGATAGCCTGTTACACCGTTGGCAAGCAGACCCTTGGAGATGGTGCGGATGCTTTCCTCCTCGCCATCGCAAACGTCCTTACCTAAGTAGCCATGGATGTGCATATCGATAAGACCGGGGGCAACAAAGCCGTCCTTGGCATCGATTATCTCGGCATCCGCGGGAACGTTATCCACGGGGACTACACCCTCGATAACATCTGAAAAAAGCAGAGCGTTGCCTTCTAAAACACGGTCTTTGAGTATTATTTTACCGTTTATAATTGCTTTCATTTTATCCCTCCCGAAAAACAAAATTACTCTAGTTATATTCTATCAAATTTTTACCTTTTATGCAATAGTTTATTTGGAAAAAATGGCAAATTTTCGGCGAAATTTTGGCTAAAAACACATCTATTTTAGAGGTAGAAAACGGACATTAAAATTATGGAATATATTTCCAAAAGAAAATATTGTAATCCTGCGGAAAATATAGTATATTTATTATAGAGAAAAACTCTGTTTGGGAGGTTATATATGAACAGAATAATCACTATTGGACGTGAATTCGGAAGCGGCGGACGTGAGTTCGGTCGACGTCTTGCTGAGGAGCTCGGAATTGAATACTACGACAGAGAGATCATCACCGAGATTTCCAAGCACACCAAGCTTTCCGAGGAATACGTTCAGCAGATAATTGAGCGCACTCCCCACAGACTCTACCCCATCACAGTAGGTCACAGCATGGCTCACGTTGAGGATTATTCCTTTACTCAGGCTCAGGCTGTTTTTCAGGCACAAGCTAAAATCCTTAAAGAGCTTGCAGAGAAATCCGATTGCGTTATAGTTGGTCGTTGCGCTGATTTTATTCTGCGCGAATATAAGCCTTTTGATATTTTTGTTTATGCCGACCTCGACAGCCGCGTTAAGCGCTGCGTTGAGCGCCGCACAGAGGATGAGCCGGTGCTTGATGAAAAGAAGCTGCGCCGCAAGATTAAGCGTATTGACCGCCATCGCGCAAGATACTATTCCTTCTATGCAGGTCGCAAATGGGGCGATAAGTCAAACTATGACCTCTGCGTTAACACAACAGACACCGTTATTAAGGACCTTGTTCCCGTTGTTGCCAAGATGTTTAAGTAACAGAAAATCCCTCCAGACGGAGGGATTTTTTAAATACCACTTGTATAAAAGAAAAATATATGTTAAAATCTTATAGTTAATATTTCCCTTGTTTGGAGGACGTTTTAATGTTAGACATTAAGTTTGTGAGAGAGAATCCTGAAATAGTTAAGGAAAACATAAAAAAGAAGTTTAAGGACGGCAAACTTCCGCTGGTTGACGAGGCAATTGAGCTCGATCAGAAAAAGCGCGACGCCAACAACGAGGCTAACACCCTGCGTGCTAACCGTAATGCTGTTTCCAAGCAGATTGGTGCTTTAATGGCTCAGGGCAAGCGCGATGAGGCCGAGGAGGTTAAGAAGCTTGTAACCCAGCAGGCTGAGCGCCTTAAGGAACTCGAAACACTCGAGACTGAATATGAAACCCGCCTGCGCGAGGTTATGATGAAGATACCAAATATTATCGATGATAGCGTTCCGCTCGGCAAGGACGACAGCGAAAACGTTGAGGTTAAGCAGTTCGGCGAGCAGACGGCAGTTGATTTCGAAATACCATATCATACCGATATTATGCAAAAATTCAACGGCATTGATAAGGAGGCTGCAGGCCGCGTTGCGGGCGAAGGCTTCTATTATCTGATGGGTGACATTGCAAGACTGCACTCGGCAGTTACCGCATATGCCCGCGATTTTATGATTGATAAGGGCTTTACCTACTGCATTCCGCCCTTTATGATTCGCTCCAACGTTGTTACCGGCGTTATGAGCTTTGAGGAAATGGATGCCATGATGTATAAGATTGAGGGCGAGGACCTTTATCTTATCGGCACCACGGAGCATTCGATGATTGGTAAGTTTATCGATACCATCACCCCCGAAACCCAGCTTCCGCTCACGCTGACCAGCTATTCCCCCTGCTTCCGCAAGGAGAAGGGCGCTCACGGAATTGAGGAGCGCGGAATTTACCGTATTCACCAGTTTGAAAAGCAGGAAATGATCGTTATCTGCAAGCCTGAGGAGAGCATGGAGTGGTTCAACAAAATGTGGAGCTACTCGGTTGAACTCTTCCGCTCACTCGATATTCCCGTTCGTACTCTGGAGTGCTGTTCGGGTGACCTTGCAGACTTAAAGGTTAAATCCTATGACGTTGAGGCTTGGAGCCCCAAGCAGCAGAAATACTTTGAGGTTTGCTCCTGCTCGAATCTTGGCGATGCACAGTCGCGCAGACTGGGTATCCGTGTTCGCGGCGAGGATGGCAGCAAATATCTCGCTCACACCCTCAATAACACTGTTGTTGCTCCCCCCAGAATGCTTATCGCTTTCCTGGAGAACAACCTTGAGTTTGACGGCGAGAAATACTCGGTTCGTATTCCTGAGGCACTTCGTCCTTATATGGGTGGCAAGGAAAAAATCGAACAGAAATAAAATTTAAAAAGCAGTAGCAAACGCTACTGCTTTTTTGTTTTACTTGTTTTCGGGGAGCTCGCGATAAAGATTGAAGCGGAACATTAAGGTTTCATCCTCGGGGTTCGCACAACGGATGGTTATCTCATCAACGGAGGTACCCTTTAAGATGTTGGCAATTCCGATTATCTGGCAGAGCTTGGATTTTAGGTTAAGTATGTCGCCATCGACTGTCTCCAAAAAGACGTCGCCCTTGCACATATCAACGGCCTCCATAAAACTGCCGAAATCAAAATCGTGAAGCTGAATGTTTTTATCCATTTGAATACATCTCCTTTGCTTATATTTAATATTATTCAATTGTTACGGTGATTATATACTGTTTATGCGCTTTTGTCAACCGCCAAAACGCACAAAAAACTTGACTTTAATGCGGCTGAGATTTATTATATTATTTGTGTAATTATGTTTTAAGGAGCCAATGTAAAATGAACAGCAGCGAAAAAACAATGGATACCATAGTTTCTCTTTGTAAGGGTCGTGGATTCGTTTATCCCGGCAGCGAGATTTACGGCGGTCTTGCCAACTCGTGGGATTACGGTCCGCTTGGTGTTGAACTCAAAAATAATATTAAGAAGGCATGGTGGAAGAAGTTCGTTCAGGAATGCCCCTATAACGTAGGTCTTGACAGTGCGATTTTGATGAATCCCGAGACCTGGGTTGCTTCGGGACACCTTGGCGGTTTCTCGGATCCTTTGATGGACTGCAAGGTTTGTAAAACCCGCCACCGCGCTGATAAGCTTATAGAGGATTACGTTGCAGAAAACGGTCTTTCGGATAATCCTGCCGCTTGGTCGGATGAAGAAATGATGAACTATATTAAGGAGCATCACATTGTTTGTCCCTCCTGCGGTTCGGGCGATTTCACCGATATCCGTAAGTTCAACCTCATGTTCAAGACCTTCCAGGGTGTTACTGAGGATTCCTCCTCTACCCTTTATATGCGTCCTGAAACTGCTCAGGGTATTTTTGTTAACTTTAAGAATATTTGCCGCACCACACGCAAGAAGATGCCCTTCGGCGTTGGTCAGATCGGTAAATCCTTCCGTAACGAAATCACTCCCGGAAACTTTATTTTCCGCATTCGCGAGTTTGAGCAGATGGAGCTTGAGTTCTTCTGCAAGCCGGGAACCGACCTTGAGTGGTTTGATTACTGGCGCGGTTACTGCCGTGATTGGCTTTTAAATCTCGGCATGAAGGAGGAAAACCTCCGCCTGCGCGACCATGATAAGGATGAACTTTGCTTCTACCCCAAGGCTACAACCGACTTCGAATATCTCTTCCCGTTTGGTTGGGGTGAGCTTTGGGGCGTTGCCGACAGAACCGACTACGACCTCACTCAGCACCAGAACCACAGCGGCGAATCGATGGAGTTCTTTGACCCCGAGACCAACGAGAAATATATCCCTTACGTTATCGAGCCCTCGCTCGGTGCCGACCGTGTTACCCTCGCATTCCTTTGCGATGCTTATGATGAAGAGGTTAAGTCCAACGGCGAAAAGAGAACTGTTCTTAAGCTTCATCCCGCACTTGCACCCTTTAAGGCTGCCGTGCTTCCGCTTTCCAAAAAGCTCTCGGATAAGGCTATGGCTCTGCGCGATGAGCTGGCTGCCGAATTCCCTGTTGATTTCGACGAAACAGGCTCTATCGGCAAGCGCTACAGCCGCGAGGACGAGATAGGCACCGTATTCTGCATTACCTACGACTTTGAATCCGAAGAGGACGGTTGTGTTACCGTTCGCGACCGCGACACTATGGAGCAGGTTCGCATTAAGATTGAGGACGTTAAGGATTACATTGCAGAGCGCATTAAATTCTAAGTAAACATAAACGGGAGCATTCGCTCCCGTTTTTATGCCCCCATAGTTCAACGGATAGAATAAGGTCCTCCTAAGACTTAGATGCAGGTTCGATTCCTACTGGGGGTGCCAAAAAACAACAGATTACCCAACGGGTGGTCTGTTGTTTTTTTAGTGCTATAATCAAAGGAATCGAAGTAGGAGCGGTAGTGAATGACAGTCCGGTGGACTGTCAGAGCCGCGAATGACCGAAGCCGCGACCGCGCGGCAAGACTCGATTCCTACTGGGGGGTGCCAAAAAGCGACGTGCTGAAGCACGCCGCTTTTATTGTTTTATACCCTTATTTTTATAAGTGTAGATATAATACGCGGCAGCGATATAGAACACCGCCCAAAGTGCCAGCGTTGCGCAAAAGCGCATATTGTTGACACCATAGAGATAATGATAAAGCGGGAAAAATGACTGCAAAAGACGCAGCCGCTTTACATTGAAGAACACGGGGCTCAGCGCTATGGATAGAATGAGCGCGATCGGCAGCGATACTGCCAGACGCTGCGGTGTGCGAAGCAGAGCACCAAGCAGAGTGCAAAGGCCGGTGGTTGCCAGGATATATAGCATCATTAAAAGGCTCTCGCGCCAAAATGAAGTATAGTTTCCCGTGAGGGCGAGTGCTGCGCTCACGAAAATTCCCGACAGCGTGAGTGCCGCCAGATTATTTGCGAGAAATACGAGCGCACGCTTATGTGACGTGAGGTTTGAGAAGGTGCCTTCGCGATCGTCGGTGCTGACATAAAGCGCGGCGGCAAGGCCGCACAGCAGCATTACGGTGCACAAAAGGCCTCTAAGCGGTGCGGTGAGAAAATCGCTACCCTTCGGCGCCTGCTGAGAGGAATCCAAAAAGCCGTATTCGATTAAACTGTCGGTGCCGTAGCGATTATAGAATTCTTTTAATTGCTCGGCGCTAAGGTCGACTCCGATTTCCTCTGCCTTTTCTTCATAAAGTTCATAGGAAATCAGTGGGAACAGCGATCCAAGCAGTTTTTCTCTTGCGGCGCGGGTGAAGGTGTTATCCTCCGCGAGGTAGACCGAAACGAGCTTTTGCGGCTCGCCCTTGGCTATTTGTTCCGCGCGGAGCAAAAGATCATCCGCGAATATCCACGCGGTATCAGCTTCGCCGCTTGCCACGAGTTCTTTTGCCTCAGCTTTATTATCGCAGAGAGTTATTCTTGCTATTTTATTATCGGCTTGCAGTTCTTTAATGATTTCATCTGCCGATTCTTCCCCATTGCTTACGATGGCGATATGAACGAAGCCGCTCGGCTCGCTCGATAAACGCGCAACTGAAAATGCGAAAAGCGGAATGAGCGCCAGAATTATTAAAAAGCTGGGGCGCTTTACAAGGCGCTTGAGCAGCGCATAATACCAAAAAAGCAGGCGTGATATTTTATTTCTCATATGCGGCCACCTCTTATCTTCAGTTTTCTGACCGCGGCGGCAACTGCGAGGAATACCGCGCCATAGGCAATGGTTTTAAAGAATATGGCTGCATCGATATTTGCGGTGAGCGCACTGCCTACGTAATCAAATGCGACACCCGTGGGCAACCAGACCGCTATTTTTTGCAGCGTTGCCGGCAGGCTATATATGGGATAAAGCAGACCCGACGCATAAGAAAGCGCAACCAGTGCGAAAACCTGCAGCAGCACGGCAGCCACAACGCCCGACGTTAACTCATAGAGCATAAACTGCAGTGCCGTTATTAAAAGTGCGGCAGGAATAAGATAAAACGAGAATTTAAGGAATGAGAAAAATCCCGTGAACCCGGATAGATAGATCGGCAGTTCCTTGCCGCCGAGCATAGCGCCCGAAATTACTCCGAGCAGAATAAGGTTTGCGGCGAATATTGCCAAAAACGGGATATACTCGGCAAGCGTTTGACCTAACACTCCCCTGTTTTTAGAGAAAAGCAGGCGCTGGAGGGATAGCTCACGATGGGTGAGCAAATCAACGCAGACCGTTCCCCACAAAAGCATAAGCAGCGTTAAAAACGCGCAGATATAATAAGCCTCGAACGAGAGGCCCTTGCCGAAGCCCAGAGTTTCGATATCGTACCATTGCTCACGCGTGAGGATTTTATCGATGTATTCTATAGTAAGCCCCTCGGCAAGGCGGTTTTGCAGCTTGCGGGAATAGCCTGATTTATCGAGCAGGTCCATATAGCCATAGACGGCGCACTGCGATTCGGTGACTACGCTGCCGATTACGTTGATTATCTCCTGCATGAGCAGGGAGCTTAAAACCGCAGGGCTATTGCCCATAACGTATTTAAGCTTTAAGTCGCCACCGTTGGCAACCGAATCAACAAAGCCCTTGGGTATTTTAACGTAACCTTTGAGATCGCCGCTTGAAAGCTGAGCGTTGGCAGTTTGCTCATCGAGCTCGATAAACTCGACATAAAAACGCGAGGCATCCATGCTCTGGAGTGCCGCTATGCCTATATCGAGATAGGAATTATTGAGGTCACCCACTATGCCGACCTTGATTTTTGCATTCTCATCAGTGCTGCCACGCGAGCCAATGAGCGCGATAAGCAGCAAGGAAACACCCAGCACGAGTGCCAACGTGAAAGCTATTATTGCGGGATAGAGCTGAAGGGCGCGCTTTAGCTGGGCGCGCAGATACTTGAAAAAACTATTCATTGCTCATTTTCCCCACAAGGCTCTTTATATCGCGGCCGCCCTCGTATTTGCCGAGTGCGCCGTTTTTGAGGATATAAACGTCGTCACACAGAACGAGCTCATAAATATCGTGGGTGGCGAGCACTACTATGCCGCCACACGCGGTGAACTCGCGCAGATAGGAATAGATGCGCTCCTTGCAGGGTAAATCGAGCGCCGAGCAGGGCTCATCCAAAAACAGAATTTCGGGATTATGGGCGATAGCGCAGCCGATGGCAAGGCGCTTTTTCATACCGCCGGACATTTTATTTACCGCCACGTTCAGAAACTCGCCTATTCCCAGCATTTTTAAAAAGCCGCACTCGAGTGAGCGCAGCATATCTTCTTTTGAATACCAGAGTCTTAAATTATCTTTGGCGGAAAGTTCCCCTAAAAGGGGTGGGCTTTGAGGAACAAAGCCCACCTTTTTTGAACGAAGGGTCGCATCGTGCAGGAGGTTTACACCATCGCACAGAAAGGCGCCCTCGCCCTTCTGTAGCCCCGCAACAATGCTGAATAGGGTTGATTTTCCGCTGCCGTTTTCACCCAAGATGCCGATAAACTGACCACTCCTTGCAGAGAAGGAAAGTTCTCTTAGCACCTCTTTTTTTCCAAAGCTTTTGGAAATGCCGACAATTTCAATCTTCACACAAAAACCCCTGTTATTTAAGTTTTATTCTACAAACATATATTCAAAAAGCTTCTCGCTTATGCCTGCCTGCTTTAAGCGATTCATAAGGCCATCGAGGTCGGCCGATGCCTCCCACTCGGTTATATCATCGGTATCGGCTTCAATCATCTTAACCTTTACCTTGCCGGAAAGGGTTGCATCAAATGAAAGGCCTGCGTGGATCTTAGCGGTATTCTTGGCATCGACTATTGCTATTAGCATATAAACATCCTCATCGGATTCGGCGGTTGCCTCAATTTTGAGAGCATAATCGGAGAGTTTAACGCCTAAATCCTTGGGGATGAACTGCGAGAGCTCATCGGCGAAATTGATAAGGATGGTGCCCTTATCATCGGAGGACTGAGCGGTTGCGGTGAGGAGCGTGGTATCGTCCCTTGCCACCTCGAGGTTTGTTCCGCTGTTTTTGCCGTTCTCTACTGTTTTGCCGCCGATATAATAGGGCTTTTTGCCGCTATAGGAGCGTGCGGAGAATTCGAATCCGCTCTCACTACCGTTCTCGGCATGGCCTAAGAAGAAGGAGCCCTTATTCTGTTCAGGCAATGCTAGCTCGATAGCTAAGATATTATAATCGGAATCGATCCAAGTGTTTAAGGTGAACAGAAGCTTATCACTATCGCTTGTTTTGAACGCCGCGATTACCTGCTCGATAGCCATCTGATAATAGCTGTAGATTTGCGAAGCATCGGGAGCAAAGTAGCCAAGGCCCATAGCCGAGCCTAATTCATCGGCAACGCCGTTTATATACTTCTTAACCTTGCCGTTGGTTTTGAGTTCTTTAAGTGCGGCAACAGCCATTTTGGAAACAACCTTTTCGGTTACCTCTGCCTTAAGACAGGTTGCCTTTTGGGTTACTCCGCCTGCGGTGAACTCGGTTTTCTCCTTGGTTACGCCTCTCATAGCATCGAGTGCTGCCTCGGTAACGTCCTTTACAATGCCCTCAATCTGCTTGCCGCTGGGAAGAAGCTCCATAATGGTTTTTTCCATATTATCCGTGCCGAGCATAGAGAGATAGTTCATAAAGCTATTGGACTCTTCTCCCTCTTCCTCGCCAAAGAGGTCGCTATAGTCGCCGCCTAAAATGTCACTGTTGTCATCAGCATCGGCGGTGGAATAGCTTACGTCATCCAGCATGTCGCCATAGAGATTATCAAAATCGGAGTCTTCATCCTGATAATCTTCATACATACTGCCCGAGAGAAGCTCGGTTATATCGATATATTTATCGCTGATGCCGGGCATAGACATTATAGTTTCGCCGGTTTCGACATCGCTATACACATCAATGCCAAAAAGCTCAACTCCGCCCATTTTTAAGGTGCCAACAATGCGCATTACAGGCAGGTTGGATTCAATCTTATAATCAAAATCAAGGCTATCAGCGGTTACGAAGCTATCGATACCCACTAAAGCTTTAAACTCATCGGAGAGTGTGAGTTTGGATTTTATCTCACCCGATACGTTCTCGCCGTTGCCTAAGTAGCCCTCGGCAAGTCCCTCAAAGAGACTGCCTGCAAGATCACCTGCTGCCTTGGCATAGGTATACTGCAACTGGCGCTCGGGAGAGGAGAAGCCAACAACTATCTTTTCAATCTTATCACGGAAGAGGAATGCCACACCGCCAAGCAATACCAAAACTGCCAGCACGATGGCAACAATTTTAAGACCCTTGCGGTTCTTTTTAGGTTTTTTTACTTCGGCTGCTACGGGCTCATCCTCGAGCATTGCGCTGAGGTTTATGTCCTCTGCAGGTGCGGCTTCTGCCACAATTTCCTCTGCGGGGGCTGCTTCCTCTATGGGCTCTGCCACCTCGGCAAGAGACTCTTTTTCAACTGCTGCGCCACATTTATCGCAAAAGCGCATATCTTCAGCAATTTCGCTGCCGCAATTCTTACAAATCATAATTCATCCTCCATATCAAAAGCTTAAGATATAATATCTTTAATATGATATTATCATATTAAGAACCCGCTTGCAATTATTTTTACAACATATAACAATTTTGATACAAAAACCGCCACAGTTTTTCCACTGCGGCGGTTCTAATTATGCGTGATAGGTTATTTGTTTTTTGAGCTGCAAAACTAAAGTGGGCAAAAGTGCAAGACCATAGACCACGAAAAGCTGCCATAGTTTTAAGGGAACCACAAAGAAAAGACCATGCAACGTCGGTACCAAAAGCACGATATGCAGCAGCGCGATACCTACTATAAGTGCGACTACACTGAACTTATTGGAAAATAGCCCTATTTTGCTGAGCGGTGCTCCACTTCGGCTGCCCATACCATGCAGCAGACGTGCAAGACAGATAGTGGCAAACGCCATGGTAGAGGCAAGCAGCGCGCTCTCGCGGTAGCCGATGAAATATGCGCCTAAGGTAGAGGCGGCTATGAGCACACCCTCAAGACCTATTTGCAGGGCTGTGTGCTTATTTAAAATAGAATCGTTGGCACTACGCGGTTTTTCGCGCAATACGTCGCCCCTGCCCTGCTCAGTGCCTATTGCGATGGCAGGAAGAGAATCGGTTATAAGATTCATAAATAGCAAATGCACGGGGAAAAAGGGTGCGGGCAGCATCAGAAGCGTCGCGACAAGAACGCAAAGCACCGCCGCAAAATTGCCCGAAAGCAGGTAGTTGATAGAGTTTTTAATATTCCTATAGACATTTCTTCCGGTTACGACCGCCTTTACTATGGTTGAGAAATTATCATCGGTGAGAATCATGCCAGCGGCATCCTTGGATACCTCGGTGCCCGTGATTCCCATTGCAACGCCGATATCGCTCTGCTTGAGGGC